>JBIILY010000126.1:0-4658 GCA_044338225.1 Chitinophagales bacterium | reverse complement strand
AAATATCGAAAATTCAGAGTTAGAAGAATTGATTGTGACGGATTCTATTCCTTTGAAACGTGAATCCAATAAAATTAAAGTTATTACAATTGCAAGTTTATTTGCCAATGCTATAGAAAATACATTTCAATATAAATCTATTCACTCATTATTTATCAACAATATAATAAAATCATAATTTATAATTAATGGAAACTTTAAAATTAGAAGCTCAAAAGAGAGAGCAAGTAGGTAAAAAAGCGTGTAAAGCAACAAGAAGCTCAGATTTAGTTCCTTGTGTTATTTACGGTGGCGGAGATAATGTCTCTTTTGCTGTAGATTACAACGCTTTGAAAAAAGGTATCTATACGGACAAGTTTGTTGTTTTTGAATTGAATATTTCAGGAACTACAAAAAAAGCTATTGTTAAAGAATTGCAATTCGATTCTGTAAATGATAGAATGATTCATGTAGATTTTCAAGAATTAGTAGCAGGGAAAAAAGTAAAAACTGAAATTCCTTTGATTACTAAAGGATTTTCTAAAGGTCAACAAGCCGGAGGGAAATTGGAAATTAAACAAAGAAAAATAAAGATTAAAGCAGATGCGGATAAAATCCCTACTTCTATCGAGATTGATGTAACTCCATTGGAGCTAGGAAAATCTTTGAGAATTAGAGATATTATTTGTGATGGATTTGAAATATTGAATCCACCTGCAATTCCTATCGTAACCATCTCAATCCCAAGAGCATTGAGAAGTGCGCAGGCAGCTGCTGGAAAATAATAATTATTTTAAATAATTTAAATTTTTAAAAACTCTTTAAATTCTTATTTAAAGAGTTTTTTTATTTATATTTGACTATGCAATTATCGGCAAGTATTTATTCTTCAAAACATAGGGACATTGCAGATTTAATTTCTGAATTGTCTTTGTATTCTATTGATTTTTGTCATATAGATAGTATTGAGAATGAAGCGGTATTTGAAGATATTCAATATATCAAATCGCATACCGATGTTGCCATAGACTTACATATTATTTCAAAAAATCCCGAGAAGTTTTATACTCAAATTGAACAAAATAAAGTAGACCGTGTTTCTATTCAAATTGAAGCCATTGTTTCGGATTTCCATTTTCCGAAATTTGAAAATACCCAAGTGGGGCTAGCCATACAAATAGGAAATCCCCAAATTTTTAAAATCATCGAATCTTATCAGGACGAAATAGCGCACGGATTATTGATGACGACTACACCAGGCATCAGTGGCGGTGCATTTAAGCATAGCGATTTTGATATTATCCGAAAAATAGTGAACGCTTTCCCAAAAATATCGTGGCAAGTAGATGGCGGCGTCAATAATGAAGTGGCCTATATTCTGCGAATATTGGGCGTGGAGAGTATTGTAATAGGGAACTATTTGATGAATCATGAGAGTATTGGAGCAGCTATTATGCATTTGAAAAGCAAAAATGTAGCTTCGGAATGTTTGATTTCCGATTTTATGATTCCCGTGTCGGAGCTTCCCATCGTTAGCATCAAAGACTCTTTTCAAGAAATGCTTCAAAAAATGGAAGATTATAAATTGGGAACGGTTTTTTGTGTTGGACAAAATAATCATTTTGAAGGCATTATAACCAATGCAGATGTCAGAAAGTGTTTGCTAGCAAAATCCTTTGATTATTCTATGTCTTTAACTACATTAATTAATAAAAATCCTAAGAAAATAAAAGAAACTTTTAGCATCAAAAATATGTTATCCTTCATATCCCAATTTTCATTTCCTCTATTGGTATTGCCTGTAGAAAATGAGAGTTGTGAATTGGTTGGAGCCATTTCATTTCATAAATTAATAAAAGGAGACTAGAAAAATATGATACTTCACGTTAAGAAAAACGCACCTTTACAAGAGTTGAGAGATTTTTATCAAGCAACATCATTTACAACCGATACTCATGAAGTTTTGGTGACTTCGTCTTCTATCAAAGCTTTTGATGAAAAACATGCCGATTTTATTTTATTTAGTCAGGCTTTATCTTCAGATATTCAGTTGGCAAGTAGCGAGTATTTGAACACGCTTCGTGAGGTGAAAATTGGAAATGAAATCACAATTGGTGGCGATAGTAAAAATACCCTTATGATAACGGGGCCATGTAGTGTAGAAAGTGAAGAACAAATAGAAATGTCTGCCAAATATTGTGTGGAGCAAGGTGTAAAAGTACTGAGAGCAGGCTGTTATAAGCCACGAACCTCGCCGTATACGTTCCAAGGTTTGGGACAAAAAGGCTTGATACTATTGGCTAGAATGCGCGATAAATATGGCTTAAAAATCATTACCGAAGCCAAAGATAGCACGCATATTGATGAAGTTATTGAGTATTCGGATATTATACAAATTGGCGCAAAAGCTATGTACGATCATGGCATATTAAAAGCATGTGCAAAATCTCGCAAACCTATATTGCTTAAAAGAGGATTTGGTTCAACGTTACAGGAATTTGTACAAAGTGCAGAGTTTATACTTAGCGGAGGCAATCCCAATGTAATTTTATGCGAAAGAGGTATAAGGACTTTTGAAACCAAGACACGATTTTCATTAGATTTATGTGGTGTAGCTTATTTGAAAGAACATACTAATTTGCCAATAATATTAGACCCAAGCCACGCCATGGGATATAGTTATGGCGTAGCCGATTTGGCAAGAGCCTGTGTAGCTATGGGAATAGATGGATTATTGATAGAAACCCACCCCGATCCCAGCGTAGCTAAGAGCGATGCGAGCCAGCAGTTGAATTTTGAGCAATTTGATGCCTTGCATACATCATTGAAGCCTATTGCAAATGCAGTGGGAATGCAAATTATTTAAACATAATCTTTGAAAGAGAAATCTATTTTTCAAAAAAATATATTATCTCCCGAATTAATCCCCAATCGGACTAAAAAGCCTTGGGAATCGGACAAAAATCCTTATAAAATATGGATTTTTGAAATCATTATGCAGCAAACTCGGCTTGCACAAGGGATGCCTTATTTTATCCAATTTATGGATATCTTTCCTACATTGGAGTCTTTGGCGAAAGCGGATGAAATCACTCTATTTCAAGTATGGAAAGGCTTAGGATATTATAGCCGAGCTAGAAATATACATAAAACAGCCAAATGGATTTTTTTTGACAATCAAAATCAATTCCCTGTTCGTTACCTCGATTTATTGAAACTTTCTGGCGTGGGTAGCTATACGGCTGCAGCAATCGCTAGTTTTGCCTTCAATGAAGATGTAGCCGTGCTTGATGGAAATGTTTATCGGGTCTTAGCGCGAATTTTTGCAAGGGAAGAAACTATTTTCTCTTCAAAAGGCAAACAGTTTTATTTTGAATTGGCCAATAAATTATTGCCAAAAGGTCATGCTGCCCTTTTTAATCAAGCTATGATGGATTTAGGTGCCGAAATTTGTACTCCCCAAAACCCCAATTGTGATGCTTGCCTCATGCAATCTATATGCAAGGCATTTAAACAAAATAAAATTGATGATTTTCCAGTAAAAAAAGTTGCTACAAAATTAAAAGATCGTTTTTTTCATTGTGTTTTTATTGTATGTGAAGATAAAGTGTATGTAGAAGTCCGCAAAGAAAAAGATATTTGGCAAGGACTTTATCAAGGTGTGATGATAGAAAGTGAAACTTGGAATCAAAAATATATTGAAACCTCATTTGGGAAGTTTGAAGTCAATTCCGATTTGTTTTCAAATTGGCATATTCAAAAATTAAGTCATGTAAAAGCGCATGTTAAATTTGCCGTTTTACAGGTCAAAAAAGTCAAAAATTATGAAAATTTTATAAAAAAGAATGACCTTTATCGCTTGCCTTTCCCAAAGGTTATAAATGATTTTGTATTGAATAACTTGTAATATTTTTCGTATATTTGCTTATCTTAATCATTAAAGAATATGAGCTTAATCCAAATTCAAAATTATATAAACGGAAATTTAGTAGACGCCATTTCTGGCAATGCACTATCGAATGTGAATCCAGCTACAGGAGAGATTTTTGCTATGATTCCCGATAGCGATTCGGCAGATGTCCTCGAGGCTATTGAAGCTGCAAAATGCGCTCAGGCGGATTGGAGCAATATGCCTATGGAAACTCGCTTTGACTGGATTATGAAAATAGCCAATGGCATTCAAGCTCGTTTTGATGAATTTGTAAAAGCGGAATCAATGGATAATGGAAAACCTATGTGGTTAGCCGCTCAAAGCGATATTCCGCGTGCTATTTCCAATTTTAAATTTTTTGCTTCGGCACAAATGAATTTTCCTAGCGAGAGTCATCATACACCTGGTCAAGGATTGAACTATACACTTCGTCGTCCTTTGGGAGTTGTGGGTTGTATTTCTCCTTGGAATTTGCCTTTATATCTTTTTTCTTGGAAAATAGCACCTGCATTAGCTGCTGGAAATACCGTGGTGGCAAAACCTTCCGAAATTACGCCATATACTTCGTATCTTCTTTCAACGGTTTGTAAAGAAATTGATTTTCCCAAGGGCGTTTTAAATGTCGTACATGGATTGGGGGCTAAAGTAGGGCAAGCCATTGTAGAACATAGAGAGGTCAAAGCTATAGCATTTACAGGAGGTACGCAAACAGGACGAATTATCAATGAAATATGCGCGCGTCAGTTCA
>JBIILY010000025.1:0-8126 GCA_044338225.1 Chitinophagales bacterium | reverse complement strand
AATTAGGCAAAGGATTTGCCTTTATGGAACGCCAAAAACGCATGATTATAGATGGCGATGATTTTTACTTAGATCTTTTGTTTTATAATCGAAAACTAAAACGCTTGGTAGCGATTGAATTAAAATTGGGCAAATTTGAAGCAGCACATAAAGGACAAATGGAGCTGTATTTAAAATGGCTAAGCAAATACGAAAAACAGGAAGGCGAAAACGAACCTATTGGTTTGATACTTTGTGCCGAAAGCAATAAAGAACAAGTAGAATTATTGGAATTACACAAAGACGGAATCATGGTAGCCGAGTATTGGACCGAAATGCCAAGCAAACAAGCTTTGCAACAAAAACTACACCAATTATTGATAGAAGCCAAAGAGCGCATTGATCGTAATACGTTAAACGCATAAAATGACTAAATTGTTGAAAGCAAAAATTAAGAAATAAACAAATAATATAATAAATAGAAAATAAACATGATCCCTACAGTAGAAAACGAACAGGAAATTAAGGAAAAATTACGTCAAGAAAAAATTGAACAGAATAAACAAGCATTTCTAGAAATGACCGCACATGTTCATGAAGGCATGAAGCTTATATACCACGAGCGTTTTACTTTTTTGTGCACGTTGGAATCCATGCTGTTGGATGAAGACGAGTTGACGTTGAAATTGAAGTATATAGGCTACGTAGGTGATCCACCAAGGGAAGATCAAGTTCCTCACATCAAAAAAAGGCTCAGCGAAAAAGAAGTAGAACTGGGTTTTGGGCTACAATTCTTAAATATGGACCCCCAAAAAAAAGAAGTGTGGGGCTATGGCGGTTTTTATGTCCGTTTTTCAGAAAAATGCAATCGTTCTTCTATCTTTTTTAGTAAGGAGTGAAAATTAGATTTGAGATGATAGATATGAGATAATAGACGTTAGATACTAGATTTTAGACGTTAGATTTTAGTGATTTGTGAATAGTGATTTGAAAAAACTATAGATTTTTTTGGAAGATGAATTTTTTTCTTCTTCTTCCGCATAAATTATACCAAACTTACTTATAAAATAGTCCAAACTATTTTGTAAGTTTAGTTTGGTAAATGCCGTCATAACAAGCAAATAGTCTAATCAAGAAAAACGAAGATTGGACTATATTGATTGTATGAACGGTATTTGAGCGTACTTTCGAACGAAGAGAGAAATTTTTTTTGGAGTAATTCGTAATTTTTTTTGAATGACTAGTTACAATTTAAAAAATATAAGGATTCTGTTTTAAAAGCTATCTATTCTAAATTTTATTTATAAAAAAAATTAAATAGTATCTTTGTATGATAAAATAAACGAATTTGTTTTAGATGAATACTGGAGAAATACTAATATACCAAAACCAAGAAGGCAATATCAAAATTGATGTTCGATTGGAAGATGAAACTGTATGGCTGACGCAAGCGCAGTTATGTGATTTGTTTCAAAAATCAAAAGCTACGATAAGCGAGCATATAAAAAATATTTTTGAAGAAGGTGAGTTGGACTCAATTTCAACTGTTCGGAAATTCCGAACAGTTCAGCTTGAAGGCGAAAGAAAGGTAGAACGGGAATTGGAATATTATAACTTAGATATTATTATTTCTGTAGGATATCGAGTGAAATCCAAGCAGGGAACGCAGTTTCGTATATGGGCTACCCAGCGATTGAAGGAATACATCATAAAAGGATTTTCCTTGAATGATGAGCGATTTAAATCGGGGCATTCAATGAATTATTTCAATGAACTTCAAAATCGCATTCGTGAAATACGGTTGTCCGAAAAGTTTTTTTATCAAAAAATAAAAGATATTTATGCTACCAGTATAGATTATGATCCTAAAAATGAACAAACGATTCAGTTCTTTAAGGTTGTACAAAATAAATTGCTTTGGGCTATTTCACAGCAAACAGCAGCAGAATTGGTTTATCGTCGTGTAGATGCCAGTTTACCATTGCTAGGTATGTTGTCTTATGACAAAAAAGATTCTAAAAGTATACAAAAACAAGAGGTAAGCATAGCGAAAAATTATCTAAACGAAGAGGAAATGAAATTGCTAGGTTTGCTTGTTGAGCAGTATTTAGCTTTTGCAGAAACTATGGCACAACAACAAGTGCCTATGTATATGAAAGATTGGATAGCACGATTAGACGGCTTGTTGCAATTAAACGGTAGGGAAATTTTGACACATGCTGGAACGATTTCGCATCAAATGGCATTGGAAAAATCAGAACAAGAATTTGAAAAATTTAAAAATGAACATAGAGCTATTGAAAAAGAACTAAGCCTGAAGGAAATAGAAGACGATATTAAAAAATTGAGATAATAGACGTTAGATACTAGATTTGAGACAATAGACAATAGATTAGTATTTTATATCTAACATCTCATATCTCATATCTCATGTCTAATATCTAATATCTAATTACTGTATATACCCAAAGCTTTTCAATACATTCTCTCGGTTTCTCCAGTTGTCCAATACTTTTACAAATAAGTATAAATGAACTTTGGTGTCGAGAAAAGCAGTGATTTTTTCACGGGCTTCCATACTTACTTTTTTGATTTTTTCGCCATTGTGGCCTATTAATATGTTTTTTTGGCTATTGCGCTCTACAAAGATATTGGCTTCAATGACTACGTTGTCTTCTTGTTCTTTGAATTTTTGGATAACGACTTCGGTGCTATATGGAATTTCTTTTTGGTAGTTGGAGAAAATTCGTTCACGAATCATTTCGCTACAAAAAAATCTTGTATTCTTATCAGTCCAATCTTCAAGGTTGAAATAGGGGGGATGTACGGGCAATTTTTCAATGATTGTATCTATCAGCTTTTCTTTGCCTATTTTGCTTTCAACGGAAATAGGCAGAATAATAGTATCTAAAAGTAACTCTTGATAATAGTCTACCAATTTTTGAATTTCTTCTTGTTTGTACAAGTCGATTTTGTTGATAGCAAGAATTTTATAGGCCTTGGAACGATTCAAGGTTTGTATAATATGATGTTCAGCCGAATATTGATTATACTTGTCTACTACCAGCAGAATGATGTCGCTTTCTTCAAATGCGAGTTCTACGCATTTGTTCATTTCGGTTTGTAATTGATAGGCAGGATTTTCTATCCATCCGGGCGTATCTACCAATACAATTTGGTAGTCGTCTCCATTCAAGAAACCTCTAATATTTTGTCGAGTTGTCTGAGATTTTGAATTGACTACACTCAGTGTATCATTGATCAAATAATTGACTAGAGAAGATTTCCCCACATTGGGAAGGCCTATGATATTTACAAAACCAGATTTGAATGATGTCATTAAATAGAAATTATATCTTAAAGTTGAATTTTAAGATGTAAAGATAGATGAAATAGGGTAAAACCAGATATTAATTAATATATCTAGGATTGACAAAGATAAAGTTAGATTTTTCAACTTTTCTTTTTTGCTTGAAGAAATAAGAGAATTTCAATTGCATGGTGATAAAACCATCGTTATCATTTTTATTGCCTCTAATTTGTTTGTCAGTAGTAATATATTTGTATTGATCCGTAGGGTCAATTTCAACTCTTCTTTCGCTCAAAGCTTTTACCAATTTAGCAGTAGGCGCATCGTAGTAAATATCAAAAAGATTATTGCTAAAATAATTGCCACTTACATCATCCAAATAGTCTGTAGTCGAATATCTATATGAAAGATCCATAGAAATAGCCATACTTCTATTGGGGCTATATACTTTCAATCCTAGTGTAATAGGCAATGAAACTTGTGTAAGGCTATATTTATCTTTCTGTCCAGGAAGTCCTTGACCTTCAGTACCTAGCGGCTGCAATTCATATTCGGTGCCTTTGTACATTGTTTTTGGGTTGAATTTAAAAAGACCTATACCTGCACTCACATAAGGAGAGGCAAACCATTTGTAATTAAACCATCTTTTATCATTTCTATAGGGTTCATATGTAAACTGAGATGATAATTCGTATAAATTTGTATAAAAGCTTAAATTTCTCAAATATCTAAAATAGCTTGAATTCTGAAAACCTTTTGAGTAATTGTCAGAATCATATCCGCTCAACGACATGATATTGAATTGCGCACCTACACTAAAATATTCTTTGAAATGATAGCGGTATCCCAATGAATAGCTCGCTTTGATATTGAATTCACTGTGATCTGTGATAGGTTGCAATATATTTTTTCTACTTGTATTCAAATCTCCATAATAGTTGGCTGTTCCAATACCGACCTGAACCTCATGAAACTGAGCATGAATAAAGCATGAAGGTGAAATTAAAAATGTAATGATTGTGAAAATTTGCCTCATTTTTTTAAATTATAAGTGGCAAAAATACAATATTTATTATAAACAAATAAAAAAAAATAAAAATTGTTAAATATAACAATTTTTAAAGAAAACCTAACTCTAGCATAGCTTCTTCGCTCATAAAACTCTTGTCCCATGCGGGCTCAAAAACCAATTCTACATGCGCACCAGCCACACCTTCTACAGAGGCTACTTTATCCTGAACTTCCTGCGGTAAGCTTCCCGCTACAGGGCAGTTGGGCGAGGTTAATGTCATGACAACTTCTACATGTTGAATGTCGTCTATATTGACTTCATAGATAAGCCCCAATTCGTATACATCTACAGGAATTTCGGGATCGTAGATGGTTTTGAGCGCGTCTATTATATTCTTTTTCAATGCTTCTTGTGTATTCATGATAGATTATTTAAATATAATGTTAAAGGAAGAGGTAAAGGAAATATTGTTCTGTTGACCGTTAAACAACTCTTGATTTCCAAAGAAATATTTGATTTCATTTCGCCATAAAAAATATTTCATAAACTTAAAATCAAAGTTTGAGGATATAGCCCAAAGGTTGACAGGTTTAGATTTTCCTATTTCAATGATGATATTTTGAGCATCGCGATAATACTCGCCTCGAAGCGCAAAGGTATTTTTTGGATTCAATTGATAGCGCACTATCGCTACTGGAGCATACCAAATGCCTTGCTCTTTCAATACGTTTTTATCTACCCCTAGGTCAAATCCTGCAATAAAGCCCCATTTCTTTTCTTCATAAATGGCGTAGAAATTATTATAAAATCGCATATTTCTATTGCTATCGGGTTGGGCATTTCCCAGAAAATTGCTATAATTCAACGTGAAGCTAGATGAAGGTTTCCATGTGATTTGTCCTCCCAAAGAATGATTGGGTTTTCCTGTATTTTTAGCTATATTTTGCCATCCGTTCAAATACATAGCGGCTATATACCATTTTTCATTCTTGGAGGTAAACGAAATTTTAGCTCCTGTTTCATAATAAGGCGAATTTTCGGCCAAAATACTTCTTGTAACCGTCCAGCAATCCGCTCCTATGGCACTTTCAAATCCTAAGTGCGAGTTCATCAGCCCCAAATCTATCCATATATTTTGTTTTTTTGAGATTTTAAAACCCACGTTGGCTTCGTATAGAAAACTTGCCCAACTGGGTTCTTCAATCATATTATAGGACGAAAAAGAACCGAATATTAATCCAAAATTACCTCTGTAATTGGTGTCTTTTATGGATATTTTTCCAATTAAAGTATTAATTCCAAACGTGTTTTCAAATTTATGATTATATAAAAAATCAGGCTTTTGGTTTTGGTTTAAATCATTTATATTTTGATTGTAATACAATTCGTTGTATACCAAAAAGTTAATATTTTTAAACATAGAAGTACTATCCAATGATAACACCTTCTCTGTATTTATAGAAATCAAAACAAAAACTATAATATATTTCATTATTTATTGTAATGTGCGGATATCGCTTTAATTTTCATGATCATTGCGGTCAATCCATTGTTTCTCTGAGATGTTAAATGTTGTCTCAACCCAATTTTTTCAATGATTTCGGTATCTGAGTCTATGATTTCTTGAGGTGTCATATCATTCCAAAGATACAATAAGATAGCAATAATTCCTTTTGTAATGACGGTATTGCTATCGGCATTGAATTTTAATTTTCCTTCTTCAAATTCATAGCTCAGCCAAACTTTGCTTTGACAACCTTTTACTTCATTTGCATCGGTTCGCATACTTTCTCTATATGGCGGTAGCTGCTTACCCATATCGATAATCTGATCATAACGATCGGTATCGTCTTCTATCCATTCAAAAATTTCAACTAGCTCAGCTTCTCTAGCTTTTAATACTTGATTCATATATTTAATATTTTTCTAATTCTTCGGAGAAATAATCCAATTGAACTCCTGCATGCAAAAACATCTCTTCGCTTTCGGCAGCAGTTTGATATTTTCGTTCACACACTACACGTTTTATTCCGCAATTGATAATGAGCATAGCGCACGTTCTACAAGGCGTCATTCTACAATATAAGGTTGACCCTTCTATAGATATGCCTCTTTTTGCGGCTTGGCAAATCGCATTTTGTTCGGCATGGACCGTTCGCACACAATGCTCCGTTATACGATTTTCTTCATCCAAATGTTGCACTTTTTTAATCAAATGCCCTACTTCGTCACAATGCTTCATACCCGCAGGCGAGCCCACATAGCCCGATACGAGCAATTGATTATCTTTGGCTATAACGCATCCGCTTCTACCTCGGTCACAAGTAGCTCGTTTGGACACGGTGTCCATGATTTCCATAAAATATTCGTCCCAATTGGGTCTTGTATAGCTCATTTTAATTCTATTTTAGCAATGATCTCATCAACTTGTTTTTGCAAATTTAGTAAATCCGTATTATTTTCTAATACAAAATTGGCCTCTTTGATACAAGCCGAAAGGTTTTGTTTGTTGGGATCTTCCGAATCATATTCGCGCTGTTCATTAGCGATAAATGTTTCAAAATCAATTCTATCGGTTTCGCTTTTTCTCAGTACAATGCGTTCGTAGCGTAGTTTTGGATCGGCATCTACCGCTAGCAAATAAAATTGTCCTTTTTCTCTCAAAACCTTGATTTCTCCAACGGTTCTGATACTTTCAATAATGCAATTTTTGTTACTTTTTGCAGCTTCTTCGTATAGTCTCTCAATCAAAAAACTAGGTGAATTATTTTCTGCTCGCAAACGATTGGCCAAAACCGTAAAATTATCTCTATTGGACTCAATACCTTGTTTTATTAGAATATCGGTTAGGTATTTTCTTACCGAAAAATGCTCGAAATGAAATTTTTCTTGTAAATAATCTACAATCGTTCCTTTTCCAGCCCCTAAAGTCCCCGTAATGCCAATGATAATCATGGTAATATTATTTTGAAAATTTTTGTTTGACTAATTTAATGATAAGTGGCAAAACAGAAATGATGACTATTGATAAAACCACTTTTTCAAAGTTGTCTTTTACCCAATCAATTTTACCTAAGAAATAACCAAGCATAGTGATAGATGTAACCCAAATAATAGCTCCTGTAATGCAATACATCAGATAAGTTCGGTATTTCATTTCGCCTGCACCCGCTACAAAAGGCGCTATCGTCCTTACAATAGGTACAAAACGAGCCAAAATAATTGTTTTACCGCCATTGGTTTCAAAAAAACGTTCGGTTTCTTCTATATGAGCTTTTTTTAGAAAGAGTATTTTCTCTTTGGACTGCACAAAATCGCCAAATTTTTTGCCAATAAAATAGTTGAGATTATCGCCAATCAATGCAGCAGCTATAAGCAATGGAATGACAAATAAAATGTTGATTTCGCCTGTAGTACTCGCTATTAAGCCAATTGCAAAAAGGAGCGAGTCTCCAGGAAGAAGTGGCATCACCACAACACCTGTTTCCATAAAAACGATTATAAACAAAAAGATATAAACTAATGTGCCATATGCAGCTATAAAGCTCTGTAACACGGTTAACGGATCTTTTAAAAATTCAAGTAATAAGTGGATAATTTCCATGATGAAAAATTTATGGGCAAATGTAAGTCAAAAAAATTATTCTTTCGGCTAATCTTTATTTACTATAAAGAACAGGCATTTAAAGATTTAATTATGAGATTCCTCCCTATGGTCGGAATGACTGTGTGTTTTTTTGTAAAGGCTTGGGATAAAACGATTTTTTCGCTAGCGAACAAATAGTTTTATCCCCCTATTTAGATCCTATAAAGCTAGTCATTCAG
>JBIILY010000177.1:0-3824 GCA_044338225.1 Chitinophagales bacterium | reverse complement strand
TATGCTTGGTTCCCTTCCAAGCGAGCTCTAGCATAGAACCAAATTCGTGTGGCTCAGCCCCAGAAATAGTTCCCGAAGCCATTACATCGCCTACATTTACATTACAGCCATTAACGGTATGATGCGCCAATTGTTGGCACATATTCCAATACATATATTTAAAGTTGGATTTACAAATCACGGTTTCCTCACCTGTTTTTGGCGTAAGGCTTACTTCTAAGTTAATATCATAATTCTTTTTACCTTCATATTCTAAATATGGCAATACTTTGGGTTCTTGTACTTCCCCAGCTACACGGAATGAATCTAGTGCTTCTAATGTAACAATCCAAGGTGACGCGATACTCGCAAAATTCTTTCCTAGGAAGGGCCCTAATGGCACATATTCCCACTGTTGAATATCTCTTGCAGAAAGGTCGTTGAACAAAAATAATCCAAAAATATGATCTTCTGCTTTGGCTATTTCTATTGGATGTCCAAGTTCTGTCTTTTTACCGATTACAAACCCTACTTCCAATTCAAAGTCCATTCTTTTGGATTCTCCATAAATAGGTGGCTCGGTCTCTACAGGTTTCGTTTGGCCTTTTGGACGATGAAAGTTGGTGCCTGAAACTACAATTGAAGACGCTCTTCCATGATAGCCAACAGGAATATGAAGCCAATTGGGTAAAAGCGCATTGGCTGGATCGCGAAACATAATACCTACATTGGTAGCATGCTGACGACTGGAATAAAAATCGGTATAATCTCCAATTTTTACAGGTAAATGCATATTCACTTCAGACATTTCGTCCATAAAGAGCGCTAAATCAGCTCTTCCTTTTAACGTATCATTTTCAATATCTAAGAGTTGAGCAATATTCAAACGGATTTGATTGGTAATTGTTTTTCCAAGACTTATGAAGTCATTTAAAGCGTTATTTTCAGTAACCTTTAAATCTAAATTTAATAAGCCAGAAACAGCTAATTGATGGATATCCAAAACTTTATTGCCAATTGCTGTGCCTATTCTAGGCGTTTTTGAAGCAGTAGAATAGATCCCAAAAGGAATGTTTTGAATAGGAAATTCTGTATTTTCACTTCCTACTACCCAAGATTTTTTATCAAAAGAGATCATTTTGTTCAATTTTATAATTTATTAAAAAAGTTTGGCGCTTTTTCGTCTCGCCTTTTTCATATTTTGTTGTTCAATTTTTTGATTTTCCTCAGGGGTATTGTATGTAGGACAGGTTTTTTTCTTACAAGAAAGAAAGGCCATCATACACAAAAATCCAAATAAAAAATAATATTTCATACGCTTTTAATTAAGTCCAAATCCTGATAATATTTGAGGAATCCAAGTGTTCAATCTATCCTCGGTCATGTCGTCTTGATTGTCAACATCTATACACAACCCTACGAGTTTACCATCGATTTCCGCTTTGGATGCATCATACTCATAACCATCCGTTGGCCATTCACCGCATATTTGAGCACCTTTTTCTTTGGCAATAGTATAGAAAATGCCTAAGGCATCACAGAAATAAAACGAATACCCATATTGGTCGCCAAGTCCAAAGAAAGCAACGTGTTTCCCTGAAAAATTTACATGTTCCCACTTAGTTAAAAAAGACTCCCAGTCACCTTGCAATTCACCATCGTACCAAGTAGGCATACCTATGATCAAATGAGAATAAGCATCCAAATCTGCCGAATCTTTTTTGTATATTTCTATGACATCTACTGTTGTGTCTGACAATGTAGATTCAATTTTTTCTTTAATCGTGTTGGCTATGGTTTCGGTATTACCAGTATCTGTTCCAAAAAACAAGCCTATTTTATTTGACATATCTAATATTTAATTTTATGCAAAATTATTCATTTCTTACTTTATACTTCAAAAAATTCTCTCTACGAATAGCAATTGCCTTTTGAATTATAGGATCTATATCCATAATAATTTTGTAGAAAGCCGCTGCACCATAAATTCCTCTACCAATATTGGCCTTCAGAATGGTTTTTATCATATTCCCGCTTTTTTCGATAGCTGGTGTGTCGCGTTTGATTTTAGCGGAATCTCCCAAGACAAGAAATTGATTGAATTGAGCAGAATCTAACTTGAAATGGGTATAGAAGTCCTCCATTTTTGGATGATTTTCTAGAATGGATTTTTTATTTTTATCAATAAACTCGGTAGTATATTGATTTACAAGTCCTTTTCTCAAGAAATTAAAATAATATTCAGAATTAACCGTAGTATCAATAGGAATATAAATATCGGGGGTAATACCGCCTCCGCCATATACTTTTCGTTTGTTATTGGTAAATTTCATCAAACTGTCAGGTGGAACTAATGTATCTTTTTTAGTCAATTGGCCTGATTGAGCACGTTGGATAATTTCTGCACGGTATTCTTTGAGTCCTTTATTAAAAGGTTTTTGAATAAATCTTCCCGATGGTGTGAAATATTCAGCAGTAGTCAATCTAAGTTGAGAATTATCCATCAATGTAAACGGTCTTTGAACCAATCCTTTTCCAAAAGAACGACGGCCAATAATCAATCCTCTATCCCAGTCTTGTATAGCTCCCGATACAATTTCGCTGGCACTGGCGCTATTCTCATTGATCAAAACTATGAGTTTTCCTTTTCTAAACAAGCCATTTTCAGAGGTTTCAAAACTCTGTTTGGGATAATGCTCGCCTTGAGTATATACTACCAATCTTTTTGATTCTAAAAATTCATCGCACAATGCCACCGCAGCTTGTAGCAGTCCACCGCCATTGTTTTGCAAATCCAAGATAAGCGTTTTCATACCTTTGCTACTCAAATCATTGAGCGCTACGCTAATTTCTTGAGGGGTACTTCCCGCAAATTTATTGAGCTTGATATATCCTGTTTCGTTGTCTATCATAGTAGCAATATCTACACTATAGATAGGAATGACATCGCGCGTAATGGTAAAGTCAATTATTTTATCGCCCCGAAGCAAAGAAATGTTAACTTTTGTACCTTTCGGGCCTTTGAGCCTCGATACATAATCGTCGCTTTTATATTTACTATCTCCTGCAAAGGTGGTATCTCCAATTTTGATTAATTTGTCTCCAATCATCAACCCTACCTTTTCACTAGGTCCACCCGCTATTACATCCAGTATTTGTAAGGTATCTTTGAATACATTGTATACAATTCCTATTCCTTCAAAGCTGCCTTTGAGTCTTTCGTTTTCGGAGCTTGCTTCTTTGGGAGGCAAATACATTGAGTGCGGATCAAGATTTTCGAGCGATTTAACAATTGCAGATTCTATTATTTTATCAAAATTTACCGTATCTACATAATGATGGCGCAAAAGGGTATAATACTGTCTAAACTTCTCAAAATTAGATTCATATTTTGAATTTTGAGAAACTAAATTAGAAGAAAATGATAAGATAAAGAATAAAATGATAATGTGTTTCATTGGCACTAAAATATATGTAACAATAATAAGACTTTTTTTATAAATCAAACCTAAAAAAAAACAAAAAAGCCCTACTTTATAGAAGTAGGGCTTTAATATGGATTTGAAAAATTGTTATTTGGTAATTACAATTTTTTTCATGTTGCTTTCTCCATTTATCTCCGTTTGGATAATAAATGTACCTGCACCTAGAGCTTCCAATACCAATGGAAAGTCTTGAGTTGTATTTTTAATAATGGTATGGAATACTTCTTTTCCTTCTATATTAAATACTTTCAATGAGGCTCCTGTATTGTATTGTACTCCATTGAAGGATACATTTACAAAACCTTGACTTGGATTTGGATATACATTGACATCGTATTTTGTTTTATTGATATCAGAGAT
>JBIILY010000146.1:0-4327 GCA_044338225.1 Chitinophagales bacterium | reverse complement strand
CTTGAAGCTACATATTCTAGATATTTACATACTTTGGAAGGACTAGAATTAAATATATTATTTGCAGATAAACACAATGAATCAAATTCTTTAACTGTAGTAGCAAGTTTTCTATTTAATGGCACCATTACATTTGTAGTTAATGATGTCAATGTAGTTTCAATAAATCCAGTTCCTGCAGAGTTTTTGTATTTGATAGACCATACACAAGCTGTTGGATTATTTGTAGATTTATTCTTAGCTCTTACTGTATCTTTTGATGTAGAAAACGAATCAAAATTCGCTACAGCCGGCGCACCTACATTTACCTTTCTTTTTACTACAGTGGAATTATTCGCATTATCTTTTATAGTATAAGTTACTTCATAAGAGCCCACTACGCTTGTGTTTACCGTAGTTGAAGTAGTGGGAGAGCCAATTACATAACAAGGATTGTTATCGCCTAGCACCGTTACTCCTTCGTCAGTATATGTAGTATTAACAAGAATATTTACAGGGTCAGAACCTTTAAGCTCCATTAGAGGACCTTCTATGTCATCAATTACGGTAATATCAACAAACAAAGTGTCTAAATACACAAAGCCTGCACTAGTTCCTATTATGCCTTGAATGTCTTTTACGAAGACTTTATATCCATAACTACCCGGTTTGTTAATATTAATAGCCGAATCTATAACTATTGTAAGATTATTACTATCTAGTCTAGTATCATCAAAAATATCAACATAATTTTTTAAGAAGGTCGTTTTGGAATGATCAAAGGCTTTTTTGTTATAAAGATCCTTATTACAACCTTTTACAAAAGTAAGGAATAAGAAAGTATTCGTATCTTTTTGATTTATAATAAAGGTTCCAGTGGAGTCTTTATAGATATTTTTTACAGTCAAAAGCGGAGCTTGATTTGATGTCCTTATAGGATTAAATATACTATCTACAGGCACTTTTGCGTATAGAATTCTATTAGGTGTATGAACTGGACCTGGCAAATGACTTCCACTTCCTGTAGTTCCTCCTACTGCGCCACCTGCAAGACTATCTTCTTGGTACACTACATAAATATTGTTGTCTACAAATTTAGCCATACTTGGATATGTAGATTCTAAATTTTTTGTTTGAGAGATATTGTATGGACCTATCCAAGTTTTACCAGAATCTAATGATTTAACTGCATAAACATCATACAAATTATATCCATTTTTATCTGCATCTACACCGCTTCCGCTAGGCGTAGAGTCTATCTTCCCTCTGTTATATCCGTAGGTCAAATAAATGGTTCCATTAGAGTCTAATCCCGAAGATGGCCAAGTTACAGGGGTATTTCCATATACATTCCCTGCAGCAGTATTAAAGTATGTAATTTCAGAGCCATCATTTAGAATTGTGTTAAATCTTCCTATAGGACTCTTAGCAAAGTTTCCTTCTTTCAAGAAGAAAGTTTGGGGAATTATAAAAGGATCATTACTTGAACCTAAGTACTCATTCCAATACCCAATTCCATGTCTTGAAAGGTCTAGCTGTGCAGATCCAGCTGATGTAAAAGATGTTTGAACCCCCCAGAAACAATGAACTTTGTTGTTTTTATCAATGATTACAGAAAAAGATCCATCCGATTTGTCTCCTCTTTTAACATTTAAACTAGCATTGTCATCAATATTGTCTTGAGTAGAGAAAATAGATGATTTTGTCCATGTAGTTCCCATGTCGGTAGATTTATATAATGAAATATCTAATCTACCCATTAAGATAGCAATTGTATTTCCTTTAATATCCACATCATAAATATCTCCACCCACACCTTTTGGATAATTAATAGCGTCCATGCCTGTAAAAGCAGCAGGGTCAGACCATGTGGCGCCAGAATCTTTTGACACCATAAATTGTATACCTGCATCTACCCCTTCAAAAGTTGATTGAAAATAAGAACTAATTACTACGATGTTTTTGCCATCACTAGCAGCTCTAGGCCATGTTTCAGCGCCTGCAGATATTTTCGTATTTGTCCAAATATTAGTACCTCTAGTTCTAGAAGCCATATTAATACCATTAAAAGATCCGTCAGATATATGGCTAAATATAAGCTCTTTGCTACCTACGTACAGTGGATTTGGCCATCCTGTTCTCACGTTTTCTGGTCTTAGTGGATAAGAATTTAATGGTGGAGCAAATGTGGTGCCAGAAGCATTATACCAAAATTTTTGATCATAAAAAGCGTATCCGGTTCCTCTATCGTTATAAGTCCCATCAGAAGAACTACTTCCCGTATAGGTAATGGTTAAATCTTTTGTAGCAGGATCTACTATAATTCTTCTTTGCATCGAATTATTGGTTTGTAAATCATAGAAGGTTCTTCCTACCTGAATTTTTGGCACCTGAGCAGATACAATATTAAAAATACTGATTAATGCCATTAATAATAGTCTACTTTTATTCATATATTGAATTTTTTGGATATTAAAAATTAATTGTCAAAAATAATGTATTTCTATTAAAACTAAAAAGTATTTTTTTACTTTTTGTTGTTTTTTTGTTGCATTTTTTTCTGTTCTTCTGCTTGAGCCATCATTTCCTGCATTTTTTGTTGAAACATGCCTTGTTTTTTTGGTTTCTTTTTATGCTCTTCTATCTCTGCACGAATTTTATTTTCGTCAATAAAAAATTTAGTAACAAACCATTGTTGAAATATACTCATGACATTTTGTAATAAATAATAGTATGTAATAGCCGCAGGGAAGCTATTAAACATAAATAAAAATATCACAGGCATGATATAGCTCATCATTTTCATTTGATCGGCTTGAGGGCTGCTCGGTTGCAATCTTTGAGTGTATACGGTAGTCGCTATTTGGGTAGCGGTCATCAATAGGGCAAATAAACTTACATGATTGCCGTAGAAAGGAATTGTGAAGGGAAGGGTAAGGACATTGTCATAAGTACTGAGGTCCGTAGCCCATAAAAAAGGTTCATGTCTCAATTCTATAGCCGCAGGGAAAAAACTGAACATGGCAAATAAGATAGGCATTTGAAGTAGCATAGGCATACAACCTCCCAAAGGACTTACGCCATATTCACTAAACATTTTCATTTGTTCTTGAGCAAAAGCTTGTTGATCGTCGCCATGTTTTGCCTTCAATTTATCCAATTCGGGTTTTAATACCTTCATGGCTACACCACTTCTAAACGTCTTGAATGAAAGCGGAGTCAATAATAATTTGACAATCAATGTCAAAAAGAAAATAATAACACCATAATTTGAGAAAAACTGTGATAAAAAGTTGAATATAGGAATGATGAAAAATTCGTTGAAAATTTTCATCCATCTAAAAATAACGATATCCTGACTCAATGGAATAATTTTATGCAAATCATTGTTTTCTGCTTTTAATAATTTATACGAACTAGGTCCTATAAAATATTCGAAAGATAAAGAATCTTGTGGTAATAAGGTTAAATCTGCCGTATATTTTTTTACATAGTTGAGCTCTTCTTCCATATAAAAAGATTTGAGACTTCCTTTCTCAAAAGAACGACTTGGTAGTATAGAAACATTGAAAAACTGTTGTGCAAAGGTTAGGTATTTGAAAGATTTTTCGGTTATTAATTCATCATTTTTGTTCAAATTTAATTTCTCTACATAGCTATCGCCATCTTGCAAATACATGATGGTAGAATATTGTCTTTCTCTAGTTAAATTGGATTCTTGTTGATCCATTTCGGTTTGGATATTCAGAGTAGCTTTTTTATCTTTGGTATAGCCCGGAACATCCCATTTTTGAGACAATTTATAGCTATTTGAAGGTAATGAATAGATCAATTTAACGCCAGATGCAGATTGTAGCGTCAAAATGCCATTTGTATTGGAAACCAATGCAAAAGACTCTTTAGAAGTATTTAGAGTCCCAGTTTGAGTAGGAAAATTATAGCTCCATTTTGTTTTGTTTTTATCTAATAATTGTACGGGTTTATTTTCAAATGTAGTATATTTTTTCAATACAGCATTATTAATTTCGCCACCATTTGAAGAAATTTCTATTTTAACCAATTCATTTTCAAGGATAAATTGTTGATTTGGTGAAGAAACGGCAACCGTAGAATTTGTATCTTTAGGAGAAAAAACTACCGTTTTTACTGTAGCCAACGTGTCTTTTGAAGTGGCTGAAGAATCTACTGTAGTAGGTGCTTGCGTAGCCATGGTTTTTGTTTGTTTGGAAAGATTCCAAGTGTAAAGTCCTACCATGAGAACAATCAAAAAAATACCTAAAATTGTATTTTTGTCTATATTTTTAAACATATATTTTTATATTTATAAGAATGCAAATCTAATGGAAAT
>JBIILY010000022.1:0-8613 GCA_044338225.1 Chitinophagales bacterium | reverse complement strand
TCCCGAACTGCTAGAACGTTCGCCCAATGCTCAAATTTTATCGACCAAACAAGTGGGAACGATGCATATCAATGATCCCGCCTTTAAACAAATCAACGAAATACTCCGTTCCAATCAAAATTTAGATTGGGTAAATTTTTGGGATACACAAAAAGAACGACTGGGCAAAAATAAAGACTTCAAAGATTATGTGCCGCCTCACAAAAACAATGGCGCATTGTTTATCAACGCATTTTTCAAAGTTGTAGGCACTTTATAGGACGAAATGAAGTTTAAGAAAAAATGAAAAGAATAGAACAAATTGAGATTAATGGAAAAACGATAGATTGTTTTATCATGGTTGAACCTAGAAGAGGTGTAAGAGCGAGTATAACCAAAAAAGGACTCAATATTCGTGTACCTCTATTTCTTCCCGAAAATGAACGCTTGAAGCAAATCCATGCTATGAAAATATGGGCGATAGAACAAATAGCGCGTCAACCTCAAAAGATAGAATCGGAACTATATGATGGGAAAAAACTACTTTTGGCAGAAATTCCCTATACGCTTGTCCTAAATCAAAATTTAAAAAAAAGCTCGATTGAAGGGAATACGTTTTTTATCAAAACCAACGAACAAGATAATGACAAAACACTAGAATCCAAATTGTTAAAACTCATAGCGCCATTATTCGAAACGTGGCTTCAAAAAGCCGTTCCAGTAATTAATAAATCTACCACCAATAAGCCTATCAAAAGCATTACCGTAAAAAATATACATTCTAAATGGGGAAGTTGTAGCTCTAATGGCGAGTTAGTTTTTTCGGCAAAGTTATTTCTTCAGCCTTTGTGCGCTATACACTATGTCATCATTCACGAACTGTGTCATCGAATAGAAATGAATCATTCGGCTCGATTTTGGAATTGGGTAGCCACTTTTTTTCCAAAATATAAAGAAGCAAAAAAAATGTTAAAGGCAGGCTAGTTGGCTAAAGTCTATTTTGAAAAATTATAAAACAAAGACTGATATTTTGTAAGCGTATTGACAAATAGATGCTTTTTTTGACCATCTATAAGCAATAATCTTGACGTATTGGGAGGTAAATATCCTTCGTTTAACGCTATAATTTCAATACTTGTAATATTTTCTGAATTTTTTATTTTTACCACATACTCCTCTTTTGACAAAGTCAGGGACTCTTTTACGGGCTTATTATTTATAAGTATTTTGATTTTGTCATTATCAATTTTATCTTCATCCCAGATTTTTAATATGATTGTATCGGAGTTGAGTTTTAGTGTGGTTTTATCATTATCTTTTTTCTGAAAAATTTGTGGCAATTCCTTTTGTAATTGAACCACTTCTTTTTTTGATGTATCTAGTTTCATTTTATATAACGTATCCACGACCTTCATTACACTGGCTTGACTTACTAGATTTACTTTGCCCTCGCTGCATTTAACACCCGTTAAATATTTACCAATAAATTTTCCAGAAATTAAATTTGCGCCCATCATTGTTTTGAATTTCGCAGTAACATGCAAAAAACACATTTCATTTTGAGGTGTTTTTGATTTTGTTTCTAGAATTTTATATTCTACAAACGATATTGTTTTGTTTTTAGGGTCTAATTTCCCCGAAATCATACATTTTGTTTCATTAGGTTTATTAGCATCTGTAATAGAATAACCCGTTAGATTGTTTTTATCATCTATTTTATATGTAATTTGATACGAATAAGATTCTTTTAATCCTACGTTAATTATTCCCACATATTTTTCACTATTTTGAGAGAAAAGAATTGTATTTGTAAAAATGCTAATTAGTAATATAAAAGTTTTCATTTGTTTATTATTTAAAATATAGATAAAAAAAATGGCTTAAGAAATGAATCTTAAGCCATTATAATTTTAATAAAACTATTTATTATAGAGTTTTATCGTAGCTTCCATCTTTTGGTTGTAAGCTTCCTGTAATGATTCTGATAAAGTCAATTAATGCCCAAATACCACAACCACCAGCTGTCAATAATTGAACCACTCCTTGCCAAATATAACCAAGGTAAAAACGGTGAATACCTAAACCACCAAGAAAAGCACACAATAACAAAGCAACTAATTGGCTTTTTCCACCACCTTGTTTTGCAGCAGCTTCAGCTACAGCTTCTTCATTTAAATTTTGCTCAGATACGATTTGAGCATTTTTTTCGTTAGTAGCACTAGTTACTACTGTTTGAGCTTGTTTCACTGGGAAAGCAGCTCTTGATTGGTTGAACGTTGCAGCTAAAATAAAGCCTACAAGCACTGTTAATAAGATTTTTTTCATAAATATAAATTTTTTAAAAGTTTAGGCAAAAATATATTTTTTTTTTTATTTCATTATTTTTTTTTGTTTATAGTTGGAATGATTTTTATTTATTTAACAAATAGTGCTGATTATCAAAGTTTTATATTTTTTGCCTTCTCTATTTTTTAACTTTATTTTTGAAATTTTATCTTTTGGTTTCAAAATAATAAATACTGGTTTAACTATGTAAAAATGAAAAATAAAGTTATAGAAGATTGCACAAAAACAAAAAAAGACAACCCGAAGGTTGCCTTTTGAAAATAAATTTTTACAAGACTTATTTCAATGTATGAATATACCCTACATTGATACCAATTTGGCTCATTTTTGTTTCTACTCCTGAAATTTTTGATGCATTAGCAAGACCTAAATTATATCTAGCATCTAAAAAGATTTTACCAGATGTTAATTTATAGGCAGCACCCGCTCCAAAAATACCAGACAAATCTGTTGATTTAACAAATTCTTTAATATCATTATCACCTAATTTAGCAGAAATATTCATACCAAAACCAATACCTGCCATTACAAAACCTTCGATTTTATCATTGCCAAATTTTGCTTTAGGCAAAACATTTAACCCAAGATAACTAACGTTAGCTGTTTCCGTTCCTTCTTTAGAACCTTTAGTTATGTATGATAATTCTGGTTGGATCGCAAAGTTTTTGTGCAAACCTAATTCAGCAATAATAGCTGCATTTAAAGGAGAAATACTAGACGTGGCAGTTGTTGAGGTTCCAGAAACAGAATTAATACCAACTCCATATCTTGCGCCTAAACCAAGAGTCATTTGAGCAGAAGCTCCAATTGTCATAGCTACGAAAGCTAAGATTAATGTAATTTTTTTCATAAATTTAATTTTTTTTAAGTTCAGGACAAAGTTAGAAAAGTTTTTTTTATTTTGTGATGATTTTTATTTAATTTGACAAATCGTGCTGATTTTCAAAATTTTATATTCTTTGCTTTCTGTGTAGTTTAACTTTATTTAACGTATTTAATTTTAATTTAAAAAAATAATAAATACTGCATTTACTTTGCAAAAATGAAAAAATATAGTTATAGAAGATTGTACAAAAACAAAAAAAGACAACCCGAAGGTTGCCTTTTCATTGTTATAAAGTAAAAAACTTTATTTCTTAGAAATGTAAATTTAAATTGATAGAAGTAACACCTACTCCAGCCAATCCTACAGAAGATCCTCCTCCTGATTCTTGTGTTTGTTGTCCGGTTTCTTCAACTTTTTGCTTGCCTGTAACAGCTAAATTCAATCCATAATTGAATTGTGCTCCTAATGACATTTTAGGAAAGATAAAATACTCAGCACCAACAAAACCATTTAATCCCAATCCTAGTTCTAATCCTGGAGTTACTGTTCTTGTGATTGCTCCTGTTACTGTTTTAACAGATCCTGTGTTGAAGAATACCGATGCATCTGCACCATAGAAACCTTGAAGTCTCGTTTTGCCTTTTCTCCACTCTTTTCCAAGTCCTGCTCTAAGTCCAAAACCTGAATTTGTAGTTTCTGTTGCTAATACTGTAGCTGTTTCAGAGCCTGCTCTTAAATTTGCAACCACTCTGTAAGCCTCTGTAGCAGAAGTGAATTTTTTTCCTACAAAAGATCCATCTACTTGAGAAGATAATGTAGGGGCATTGTTGCCAGAAGTAAATGCTCTTCCAACGTATTCAAAAACACTGTTTGCATTGAACCCTAAAGCCCAATCACCAGCCTCTGGCAAATAATTTTCGCCTTTGCTTGATTTTAATTCTTGAGCAGATGCTCCGATTGTTGTAGCTACTAAAGCTAAGATTAATGTTAATTTTTTCATTTTAGATAAAATTTAGTTCGAGGCAAAGTTAGAAAAGTTTTTTTTATTTATATAGTTTTTTTAACAATAAGTTAACTTTACACAAATTTTCCACACTATGCCTCTTATCACCTCTCAATACAAGGGTTTACGATTCCTGAAAAATGGACATATTCAAACCATCCTGCCCAATCTTTTTAGAAATATTACTTTTTTAAGCCCAAAAAGAGAAGAAATTGACACGCCGGATCATGATTTTTTGGAGCTGGATTGGTATCGACAAGGAAGCAAAAATTTGATTATCCTATCGCATGGATTGGAGGGAAATTCGCAGAGAACTTATATTTTGGGTATGGCAAAAGTCTTTTATGAAGCGGGCTACGATGCTTTGGCGTGGAATTTTAGGAGCTGTGGCAGCAAAGTAAATAAGCAACTTCGTTTTTATCACAGTGGCGTATCGGATGATTTGGATACGGTTATAGCGCATGTTTTGAAAGAGCACTCGCAATATGAATCTATTACCTTGGTAGGATTTTCTATGGGTGGAAATATTACCCTCAAATACTTGGGCGAAAAAGGAGAGGCTGTTCCTAAGAAAATTAAATGTGCCGTTGTTTTTTCGGTTCCCTTAGACATCGCTAGCAGTAGCCGCAGAATGGGAAAGGCAGAAAACAAACTTTATATGGCACGTTTTATCCGCAAGCTGAAACAAAAAGTAATAGCTAAAGCACCATTTTTTCCCGATCAACTTTCGTATGATAATTATCATACCATCAAGCATTTCAAACATTTTGATGATAGATATACCGCGCCTATTCATGGATTTAAAAATGCCGAAGACTATTGGGAAAAAGCGAGTAGCTTGCCTTTGCTGAAGCATATTGCTATTCCTACACTTATTGTCAATGCCGCTAACGATAGTTTTCTGGGCCCAGAATGTTTTCCAATAGATATTGCTAAAAATTTGGAGCATGTATTTTTAGAAATCCCCGAAAGTGGAGGGCACGTTGGTTTTTTTCAATTCAAGAATCCTTATTGGTCTGAAAAAAGAGGCTTGGAATTTTGTAGTGAATATATTTGTTAGATAGTTGAAATTTAGTTTTATGAATCATTTTACACCAATCACCGCTTCTTCCAATCTTGAAGAAATTATTAACAAATCGTTTGAAAAACCCGTTTTGGTTTTTAAACACAGTACTGCCTGCCCTATCAGCAGCATTGTATATAATAGAATAGAGGAATCATCCGAAGATCTTGCCGAAAAATTTGATTGTTTTCTATTGTTCGTTATAGAAAATAGAAATGCATCCAACGCTATATCAGAGGCCGTATCTATAAAACACGAAAGCCCTCAAGTATTATTGCTAAAAAATGGGGCTTGTGTATTTAACGAAAGTCATTTGATGATAAAACCTACGTCTTTGTTAGAATTATAATACTCGATCCTATAATAAGTGAAGCCATAACTCAAAATCTGATTTGAAACAAAATTTGGCATTATTTACTTTGACAAATTCAAAAAAATTTTAACGTAACTATAATAAAAAGATAATATTAAAAGTTGTACCTTTGATGATAGTAACCTAAATCAATCGTTATGAACTTTAAAAACATCTTGTGTCCAATAGATTTTTCCGAAAATATGGACAATATAATTAATTTGGCAATAAATCAATGTCAAGAAAATGGAAGCATTTTATTTTTCAATCAAATAACCACTATTGGATTTGAAAAAGATGAAGAAAATTTTGAGAAAGATACAGACCTAATTAAAAATAGGCAGATAGAAATGGAAGGCTTAATAAAAAAGTTAAATTCTAGTTATCCGGCTATACATTTTCATTATGAGCTTTGTTATGATATTGATATTGCCAAAGAAATAAACACAATTGCGAAGCAACACAATATAGACTTAATCGTAATGGGATCTCATGGAAGAAGTGGCCTCCATAAAATTTTTATGGGTAGTGTAGCAATAGATGTTTTGGAAGAAGTTAGCTGCCCATTATTGATCGTTAAAATTTAATCCTTAAACAAAAGCCTTATATACGAGGTCTAAATAATCATCTTTTTATATCAAAACGAAATTTTAGCTGCGCATCCTGCTATTGCAGAGTGTGCGGTCATGGGCATAGAAGATGAATTGAGAGGACAGCGCCCCATTGGACTTGTGGTGTTGAAAGATGACGTTTCGCTATCTGAAGAAGAAATAGAAGCACAAACCATAGCTTTGGTTCGAGAAAAAATAGGCGCGGTAGCATTTTATAGAAATACTATTGTGGTAAAAAGATTGCCCAAAACACGAAGTGGAAAAATGTTGAGAAAGAAAATTCGTAAAATAGTGGATGGGATTCCTTATACGATTCCATCAACGATAGATGACCCAGCTATTTTGGACGAAATAAAACAAAGAGTAAAGGAACGTGGCATTGGCAAAGCTTAGTCTATGAACTTTCTTCTTACTTGTCCTATTATGGAGCCATTTAAAAAAATGGTCTTTTTGATCCATTTGTCATTTTCATCAAATTCGTATCGATATTTGTAGAGTAGAATTTTATGTTTTTGATTATTGGGCAATAAACTCGCATCGGATTTGATATGTTCTTCTTCTATCAATCCTCGGTTGTTGTATTTTACAACTTTATGGTTGAGGGTGTTGGTAAAGACATTTGTCGTCAATTCTATTTCTGTTTTAAGACCGGTTTCATCTATTATATAAGTATACAGGGTTTCTTCTTCGGGAAGCTCTCTGTCATTGAGCAGAACCTTTTTTGTTTTTTCGTTTTTTCGATTATTATAATAGTTCCACTTCAAGTTTTTAAACGTGTTGGTTTCTTGAGCGAGGGCGCCACTTTTGTTGTATTGGTAACGCACCAAATCCGAAGCCATATTATTTTCATCTTTAAACACCTTTTCTGACAATCTTCCCATAGCATCATACTTGTATTCATCTATAAAAGTATTAAATCCCGTTCCTTCTTTTCTCGTTATTTTTCCTTCTTGATTGAAATATTCCTTATAATTTTCTGTATTGAATTCTCTCGCCAATTCAAAATCTTTATCTTTTACTTTCCAATAAGAATATTCTATTGCTGTTTGAGAAAACATTGAAGTACAAATACTTAAGAAAAAAATTAAAGCCTTATTCATATAAATCAATTTTGCATTATGATTGAAAAGACAAAGCTACAATAAAAAAACATAGGACAAACATTTTTTTGCACCATATTATTATGTAAATGAGGTCAAGGACTAATTATTTTTACTTACTTTTGTAAAATAAAATTTGAATGTTGAGGTCTTTTTTACTGT
Organism: Chitinophagales bacterium; assembly: GCA_044338225.1. Lineage (GTDB taxonomy): Bacteria > Bacteroidota > Bacteroidia > Chitinophagales > JADJOU01 > CHPMRC01. The sequence continues at coordinate 1,171 of JBIILY010000022.1, read as the reverse complement.
TTTTTTGTATTTGTTTTACCCTTTTTACTTCGGCTCAAGAAGGAAAAATGAGCTACGTGGAAACCAATAAAAATATAGGGGATGTTACTTTTTTTGAGAATCATATCATTACGTTTAATTATATCAATAACACAAAAGAAACCTTGGTTTTCAAGCCTTTCAGAGCAGAAATAGACTTAGATATTCATTTTCAAAGAAAAACAGTGGCTCCAGGAGAAAGCGGTTTTTTTGTAGTGAAATATTTCTCCGAAAACATTGGTGCTTTTACAAAAAAATTCATAGTTTATACCACAAATGATATAGGCGTAGAGCTAACCATAAACGGAGTAATTAAAAGTTTTTCAAAAGAAAATACGGGCAAAAATCCAAGTTATGTTCAAAGAAATACTGATATAAATTTAGAGTCTGAAAAAACCGTTCAATTCTATGTACTAGACGCCGATACCCGAAAACCGATCCCTTATGCAAAAATCCAGATAATGGGCGTCAAAAATAGCAAGGCATATATTGGGTACTCCGACGAAAAAGGTCTTATGGCTAATATTATTCCTCCCGGGGAATATATTTATGAGTTTTTTATAAAAAACTATGAAAAAGAAAGTAGCCGAGAAATAGACGATGAGAACAATACGGTCTATTTTTTATTAAAGAAAAAACCGATTGAAGAAGAAAAAAAGATCATGAAAGATACTTTTTTCTCTTTTACAAAACCGATTTTGGATAGCCCAAAACGAATTGAAAAAAGTAGAGAAATTTTAGCTCAAAAAGCGAAAGAGACTCCTGCAAAAGCTATAGAAAAAGTAATTCCTACACCTGCTCCCAAAATCGTTGCTTTTCAAGAATTTGAAAAAGAAGAAAACTCTGCAAAAAAAGAAGAAATAATATCCCCGTCAAAACCAACACCAATAAAAGCTTCCACAGATAGAACCGGTGCTCGAATTGTGTTTTTAATAGATATTTCCTCTTCTATGAACAAGCCGTTTAAAATGGATTTACTCAAAGAAACGGTCAAAAATCTCATCGATGTTTTAAAGCCACAAGACCAGATAGCATTAATTACCTTTAACTATGAAACCAAAGTCATTTGGCCGCTCTCAAATCTTGAAGATAAAGATGCGGTAAAATTAACTATTGATGATATTCAAACTATTGGCGGCACCAAAGGCGCAGT
>JBIILY010000021.1:0-8651 GCA_044338225.1 Chitinophagales bacterium | reverse complement strand
CCCGTAAAACCATATTCCAAAGCTCTTTCGGCTGTGATAGGTCCCGCACCTATACAACGATCCATGAAAATTCTATTTCTTTCTAATAAATTAGAAAATTCTTGAAAACCCGCTGGGAATTCTTGGATAAAACTTTTAATTTTCTCATGAAATAAGGGGCTAAAATCTCTTTCAAATCCTCCAATACGTCCCATGTTGGTAGTCAAACGTGCGCCACTTACTTCTTCATACATGTCATAGATTTTCTCTCTCCACTGCCAAATATGCGTAAAGCCTGTCAATGCACCTGTATCCACACCAATTACCGAATTACAAATGATATGATCCGCTATACGAGCCATTTCCATCATAATAATACGCATATAATCTACACGTTTTGGGACAGAAATATTCGCCAATTTTTCTACTGCCATTTCATACCCAATATTATTGATAGGGGAGGAGCAATAGTTCATTCTATCGGTCAAAGTAGTAATTTGATAATAGGCTCTGCGTTCTGCAATTTTTTCAAAAGCACGATGAATATAACCTATTGTAGGCTCTGCACTCAATATTCGCTCACCATCTACTTTCAATATATTCTGAAAAATACCATGGGTAGCAGGATGCGTTGGGCCTAAATTGAGCGTAGCTATATCTCCATCGATACTATCTGTGCCTATCAAAATTTCTTCGTTAAAGTTTGTCATTTTATTTGATTTACTTTTTATGCTTCTATAATTCTATCTTCCAAAAAACTTATCTTCTTTATCATCACGAGTCCCATCTTCCAATTTGTATTCTTTTCGCATAGGGAAATAATCCATATCGTCCATGTTGAGAATACGTCTCAAATCGGGGTGTCCTTCAAATTCAATCCCATAGAAATCATATTCTTGACGTTCTTGCCAATTGGCAGATGCAAAAAGTCCTGAGACACTTTTTATTTTTGGATTCGAGATAGGAATATAAGCTTTTAATCTCAATCTATAATTCGCTTCCATATTATGTAATTGATACATTACACACAATTCACTCCCTGTTTTTTCAGGATAGTGAATGCCACATAATGTAGTCAAAAAAGTCATTTTACAAGACGCATCTTCTTTTATAAATTGCAAAATCTCATAATTAGAATGGGCTGAAATTTCTATTATCAACATCCCATATTCTTCCGAATGGCTTACAATTTTATCACCAAATTTGGATTGCAATTCGCTTAAAACAGCTTCGTTCGTCATTTCTCTATCTTTTTAATAAGTATTTAGTCTTAAATTATTCAATTTCGTATGCTTCTAGCAATTTTTGATATTCAGGCATTTCTCTTCTGCGGATGCTTTCGCTCCTGATTAAATTTTGTATTTGTATCACGCCTTCTATTATTTGTTCGGGTCTAGGAGGACATCCTGGTACATAAACATCCACGGGAATCACTCTGTCTATTCCTTGTAATACAGAATATGTGTCAAAAATACCACCACTACTAGCACAAGCACCAACAGCTATTACCCATCTAGGCTCAGCCATTTGTTCATATACCTTTTTCAAAATAGGTCCCATTTTTTTTGAAATAGTACCCATAACCATCAATAAATCCGCTTGACGAGGAGAGAAACTCAATCGCTCCGATCCAAAACGTGCCAAATCATAATTTGGGCCCATGGTACTCATAAACTCAATCCCACAGCATGATGTAGCAAATGGAAGTGGCCAAATAGAGTTGGCTCTTGCCAATCCAATAGCCTCACTGAATTTTGTGGCCATAAAGCCTTCGCCTTTATATCCTTCGAGTGTTTCTGTTTTTATTTTATCTAATTGATTCATGATTTCAAATTTTTACTTTTATTTTTATTTAAATAAGGTAAATGTATTTCTTAATTATTTCCCCCAATCCAAAACGCCTTTTTTAATTACGTAGAAAAATCCACATAAAAAGAAAAGAACAAAAATAGCTACGGCAATAAAACCTTGTACGCCCATTTCTAAGAAATTGACTGCATAGGGATAGAAAAAAACTACCTCTACATCGAATAACACAAATAATATGGCTACAAGAAAATATTTGATAGAAATAGGGTAGCGCGCATCGCCTTGACTTTCGACACCACATTCAAAATTTTCATTTTTTGTCACTGATTTTCTTTTGGGACCTAATAAATGGGTGCCAAATAACGTAGTGAATACAAATCCTAATGCTACTATCGCTGAAATTAATAAAGGAATATATGATGTCATCTTATATAAATGTATATTTTTAAAGAATTGCAAATATAAAATATTTTAAATATTTCAAATGATAAATAATTTAGAGAAATTTTAATTTATTTCCACGAATTTTGCCGTAAATTAATATTATGAGTATGTCGTATACATTAAGTATCATTTCTTTGGTATTGCTAATCATTGGATTTATTCCTTGTTTGGGTATGTTAAATTATTTCAACATCTTTATTTCCTTGTTTTTTTTCATCATTGCTTTAAGCGAAATAAAATCTGCTCAAACTTTTCAAAAATTGCTTGAAGCCATAAAAGCTTCTTTCTATATAAGTATTGCTATTTTTATGGGAACTATTCGTCTAATTTTAGGGTTTGGTATTATCTAAATAATAGGACGGAGGCGATAATTAAATTGGCTATGGATTTAAAAATAAAAAAAAATATTCAAATTTCTAATAAAAAGGCACACTTTTTGTATGACATACAGAAGAAGTATGTAGCGGGTATTGTATTAAATGGGACTGAAGTGAAGGCTATTAGAATGAGTAGTGTCAGTATTAATGAGGCATTCTGCTATTTTAAAAAGTCCGAATTGTATGTAAAAAACATGAATATCAGTGAATACAAATTAGGAACTTATTTAAATCATAAGCCTAATCGTGAACGAAAATTATTATTGAACAAAAAAGAACTAAAAGCACTAGAAAATAAAATTAAAGAAAGAGGGTTTACTATTATACCTATCGAACTCAAAATGTCTGAAACAGGATATGTGAAATTGGAAATTGGGTTGGCACAGGGGAAAAAAGTGTTTGACAAAAGACAATCCATCAAAGAAAAAGACAACAAAAGAGAGTTAGACCGCCTTAAAAAAAGATTTTAGATTTATTTTTTATTTTTTTAAAAATAAATTGTAAATAAGTTTCAACATCCTCTAAATAAGTTAAATTATTAATTATCAACTTTTTTTATTTAGAATAAATCTAAATAGCTAATTAATTAACATCATTTATTCAATCTTGTCTATTGATTTTAAAAAGAGTTTGTATATTTGCGCCGTATTTATAAAATTGCTCAACAAAAATAGCTGATGATAAGGAAAATACTTATGCCGATTTATTTACTTGCGTGTTTGTTCACACTGATATCTTTTAATGGATATGCACAAGATGCGAAAGCAGGTAAAACTTTATTTAGAAGTAAATGTGGGAGTTGCCACGATGTTTCACTAAAACAAAAAATGACTGGCCCAGCACTTGAAGGTGTTATTGACCGTTGGAAAGCGGCTGGTGAGTTCAAAGGAAAGAGTGGAGAAGAATGGTTGAAATCATGGATTCTAAATTGGAATGATCCAGTAGCTGCTGGAATGCCTTATGCCGTTAAAATGAAAGATTATGACGGAAGTGCTATGAGTGTATTTGCTGGTCAAATTTCAGATGCAGAAATGGCTGATATTTTAGCTTATATTGCTAATCCTGCTTCGGCCTCTCCTCTAAAATTAGAAGGCGCAGGTGCAGATGCAAAAACTGCTAAAATGGAAGAAGGAGCTACCTCAAATTACACTATAGGTATTATATTAGCATTTATATTTTTGCTATTATTAGTTTATATTTTAGGTAAAACTTCAAAAGAAGTTGAAGGAATGGAGCTTTCAAAAGAAGAAGATGGTTCATTCAAATTAACTTTGCCTAAAAAAGATAAAAAACCATTTTATTTAAAATCTACATTCAAATCTGCTTTGATGTTGGCTGCAGTAGTAATCTTGATTTTTTCAATTGGTAAAAGTGCTATTGGTTTGGGACGTCAACAAGGCTACCAACCTACACAACCTATTCGTTTCTCTCATGAGTTGCACGCGGGTAAAAATAAAATCAATTGTCAATATTGCCACTTTACAGCGGCAGATGGTAAACATGCAAATATTCCTTCGGTTTCTACTTGTATGAATTGTCACAAAGCAGTAAATCAAGGTCCTAAATATGGCAAATCAGAAATTCAAAAAATTTATGATGCTGTGGGATGGGATGGAACAGCTTATACAAAAACACCAAAGCCAGTAAAATGGATTCGTATTCACAATCTACCAGATCACGTTTATTTCAATCACGCACAGCACGTAAACGCGGGTAAAGTTGAATGTCAAACATGTCATGGCCCAATAGAAACTATGGAAGAAGTATATCAATATGCTCCACTTTCAATGGGATGGTGTATTAATTGCCATAGAAATCATGATGTACAATTTGTAGATAATTCTTACTACAAAGTATTTGAAAAATATCACAAAGAAATGAAAAACGGCACTAGAAAAAGAGTAACTGTTAGTGATATTGGAGGAACTGAGTGTCAAAAATGTCACTATTAATATTAATTTGAATTAAATTATTTAATTGCTATAATCACACATAATATGCAAGAGAAAATATATTGGCAACATATTGAAGAAATAAATCCTTCAAACAATAATATGGAAAGTAACACAAAAGAATTCGCTGAGGATTTGCCTGTGTTGCAAGGAATTGTAGAGCCTATTTCTGATAATGCTCACAATAGAAGAGATTTCTTAAAATCATTAGGATTTACAGTAGGTGCGGCTACTTTGGCTGCTAGCTGTACTATTCCAGAAAGAAAATCAATCCCTTTTGTAAATAGACCCGAAGATATTATGCCAGGTATGGCTACCTATTATGCGTCTGTTTTTGCTCAAGGCGGTGATTATGTAAGTATTTTGATTAAAAATAGAGATGGAAGACCTATCAAAATTGAAGGAAATCCGGATTCTATTATATCTAGAGGTGGTACTTCTGCATTGGCTCAGGCTTCTGTAGTAGGATTGTACGACAGCAAAAGATACCAAAATGCAAAAGCAAATGGTAAAGATGTAAAATGGAGCGAGATAGACAAAGAAATCATTGCAAAGTTAGATAATTTGAAAGCATCTAATGGTAGAGTGGCTATTGTGTCGTCTACGATTATGAGTCCATCTTCAAATGCATTAATATTTCAATTTTTAGCAAAGTATCCTAATGCATACCATGTAACACATGATATGGTAAGTTTTTCTGGATTGATACAAGCTACTGAAATGTCATTTGGTAAAAAAACATTGCCAGATTATCATTTTGATAAAGCAGATGTAATTGTCTCTATAGGTGCGGATTTTGCAGCTACTTGGGGAAATCCAGTAGAATATGCTTCAAAATATATCACAAGAAGAAAAGTAAATAAAGAAAATACAAACATGAGTAGACATATTCATGTAGAAGCTTTACCATCGGCTACTAGTGCTACAGCAGATATTAGAATCCCGGTTTCGGCTTCAGAAGAAGCACGTTTTGCTGCTGATTTATACAATGCATTGACTTCGGGTACAGCTTCATCTATTAAAGGAGTAAGTGAAGTAAAAGAAGAATTGATGAAAGCAAAAGCAAGTGGAAAAACTTGTCTTTTGGTAAATGGTTCAAATGATGTGAATGTTCAGGTAATTACGTATGCTATTAACAACTTTTTAGGTGCTATAGGTACTACTGTTTTTGTAGGTAAAGGTGTAAATTATAAAAAAGGAACACAATCGGAAATAGATGCTTTTGTTGCTGAATTGAATAATGGAACATTGAAAGGAATTATTTGTATTGATTCTAATCCAGTTTATTCATTGCCAAATGGTGAAGAATTAGGAAAGAAAATTAAAAATTTAGAATTAAGTGTTTCTTTTAGTGATAAGATTAATGAAACGAGTGAAGTATGTAAATATATTTGCCCAGACAATAACTTCTTAGAGTCTTGGAATGACTATGAACCAAAAGAGGGAGTATATTCTATAGCACAACCCGCTATTTCTCCTTTATTTAATACAAGACAATATCAGCAATCCTTAATGAAATGGGCTGGAGTAGAAGGTACCTATTACGATTTTATAAAGAAAAACGCAATGGCTGTCGGTAATGGAACGTATCATAATTTTGATGCTTTCTGGGAATATACTTTGGAAAAAGGAGAATATGTAGCACCGGGTACAGAAATTTTATCTTCTAGTGCCTTTAATGCGAGTAACATAGCTACTGCTATAGGACAAGTTCAAGCTTCATATAAAAAATCAGAGCTTGAAGTACGTTTTTACCTATCGATTCAAGGTGATGGTAGTATGGCTGATAATCCATTTATTCAAGAATTACCAGATCCTATAACTAGAATGACTTGGGATAATTATTTTATCGCAAATCCAAAATGGGTAGAATCTAAAGGAGCAAATGCTATCTTAAATGAGAAGAAATTTGCTATTATAACATTGAAAATCAATGGAAAAGATGTAACGTTGCCTGTAATACCTGTTGCAGGTGTAGCCGAGGGAACTATTGGTGTTAAATATGGTTTTGGAAGAAAAATAACAAGCAATGAAGCTTATAATAATGGCTTTAATGTGTATAGTCTTTTGTCAAAATCTGCTAATGTATCTAATACCGCATCATTTATATCTAATTCTGGTGAATTTGCTAAATTAGCGTCGGTTCAGTCTTATTTTACATTGACTCACAAAGGTTTAGGCGGAGAGAAAACAAGAAATTTGATTAAAGAAACCACTTTGTCAGAATATATTAAAAATCCTGAATCAGGTAATACTATTGGTGGTAAAGGAAGAAAAGCATGGATAGACCATCATTTAGTAACTTTATATCCAAAAGTTGAAATGCCAGGTCACAAATGGGGAATGGTTATTGACTTGAACTCTTGTGTAGGTTGTAGTGCATGTGTTGTAGCGTGTAGTATAGAAAATAACGTTCCAGTAGTTGGTAAAAATGAAGTATATCGTTCACATGATATGCATTGGTTACGAATTGATAGATATCACACAGGAAGTGTAGATAATCCAGATGTTACCTTCCAACCTATGTTGTGTCAACATTGTGATAACGCTCCTTGTGAGAACGTTTGTCCGGTAAGTGCAACAAACCATAGCTCTGATGGATTAAATCAAATGGCATATAACAGATGTATTGGTACTAGATATTGTGCTAATAACTGTCCATATAAAGTAAGAAGATTTAACTGGTTTGATTATACAGGTTCCGATTCATTTGGTGCTATGAATGATGAAGATTCATTGAATAGACTAGATCCAATTGCACGAATGGTATTGAATCCAGATGTGGTAACTCGTTCAAGAGGAGTCATTGAAAAATGTAGTTTCTGTGTTCAAAAAATACAAGCAGGTAAATTAGAAGCTAAAAAAGAAAGTAGAGAATTGAGAGATGGTGAAATTAAAACAGCTTGTCAATCTGCTTGTGCTACTAATGCAATTACATTTGGTGATGTAAATAATAAATCAACATTAGTTTATCAAATGACCAATGACGAAAGAGCATTTGGAGTGATTGAAGAAATTTATACAAAACCATCTGTAAGTTATTTGACAAAAGTAAGAAACAGAGATCATAAACATGCTTAATTCATTTATTAACCCGAAATAAAAAATATGTCACACGTAGATTCGTTAATAAGAGAACCTTTAATTTTAGGTAAAGATAAAACATACGGACAAATCACAACGGATATTGTTCGAAATACGGAAGGAAATCCTCCTAGAGAATGGTGGATTGCTTTTTCAATAGCATTAGTAGGTTTAATGTTGTATGTAGTAGCCGTATCATGGACCATATTCAAAGGAATTGGTGTATGGGGATTACAAAAAACAGTTAACTGGGCATGGGATATCACAAACTTTGTTTGGTGGGTAGGTATTGGTCACGCGGGTACATTAATTTCGGCTGTATTGTTATTGTTTAGACAAAAATGGAGAACAGGTATTAATAGAGCTGCAGAGGCTATGACTATATTTGCCGTTATTTGTGCGGGGCAATTTCCTTTAATTCACATGGGAAGAATTTGGCAAGGATTTTTTATCTTTCCATATGCTAATACAAGAGGTCCATTGTGGGTAAATTTCAACTCTCCTTTGTTGTGGGACGTATTTGCTATTTCTACTTATTTTACGGTATCTTGTTTGTTTTGGTATAGTGGTTTGATGCCAGATTTTGCAACTATTAGAGATAGAGCTACTTCAGCCAAAAGAAAATATATATATAATATTTTGAGCTTTGGATGGAGGGGTACAGCAAAACAATGGTCTAGATTTGAAAGTTTGTCTTTGATTTTGGCTGGTTTATCTACACCATTAGTACTTTCAGTTCATACCATCGTATCTTTTGACTTTGCTACTTCAGTAATTCCAGGATGGCATACAACAATTTTCCCTCCATATTTTGTGGCAGGAGCTATTTTTTCAGGTTTTGCAATGGTTCAAACTTTGATGTTGATTGCTAGAAAAGTTCAAAAATTAGAAGATTATATTACGATTGCGCACATTGAATCAATGAATAAAGTAATTGTTTTGACAGGTTCGATTGTAGGTATCGCATATATCACGGAGTTATTTATAGCATGGTATTCAGGTTATT
>JBIILY010000020.1:0-8762 GCA_044338225.1 Chitinophagales bacterium | reverse complement strand
ATTTTTTTCTCTGTTCCATCAGCTTGCATGCGCATAATAGTCACTTTCACTTTGGTGCCCGCAGTTCCTTTTAGCAATTTACTTATATCGCCCGTTGCTTTGCTTTTCATCGATTTTCCATCAATTTCAGTGATTTTATCTCCAATTCTAAGCCCCGCCTTGTACGCAGGCATTTCCTCATAAGGATCTTCAATATACACAAATTCGCCTCTTTGTGAAATGACACTTCCTACACCTCCGTATTTACCAGTAGTTTCTGCTCTAAAATCTTCTGTTTCTGCTTCAGAATAGAATTCGGTATACGGGTCCAAACTCTCTAGCATAGCATCAATTCCTTTTCGGATAACGGTGCTAGGGTCAATTTTATCTACATAAAACACATTCAATTCTTTGAAGAGCGATACAAAAATATCGATATTTTTTGATACTTCAAAATAGTCTACTTGACCTGTTGTAGCCGAAATGTAGAACAATGAGCTAATTCCAATTAAGGAAACGAGTACATACTTTTTGAATTTCATATTCATTTTTTATATATAATTTTCTAGTTTTTTTTTATTTCAATTCTTTATCCATAATTTTACTATCATGGAGTTTTACTGGGTTTTTGCCTTTGCGCATTTTTATATTCAAAAATTCTATAAATAATGAGAACATTATCGCAAAATATAAATAACCTTTAGGTATCGAATTCACTTCTAACCCATTCATGAATTTAAGATGCGACATGTGCGAAGCTTCTGCCAATAACATAACGCCAATTAAGATCAAAAATGATAAACCTAATATCTGAATGGTAGGATTTTTATTTACAAAATCACTCACCGGCCCAGCAAATACCATCATAATGATAACAGAAATAATGACCGAAACTATCATAATTTCCATACCTGTAGCATATCCAAATCCTTCGGGTGCTTCTTTCAAACTCACCAATCCGATAGCCGTAAGAATACTGTCGAATGAAAATACAAGGTTCAAAAGTGCTATTTGTATAATGGCTTTTGAAACGCCTCCTTTTGATTCTTTGGATTCTCCTTCTGTTTCGCCTTCAAGTTTTTCGTGAATTTCACTTACACTTTTATAGAGAAGGAATAGTCCTCCTAAAAGTACTATGATACTCTGTCCCGAAATGCCAAAAGAAAGCAAATCGTTGTGTATACTGAAAAATGGTTGGTTGAGAGAAAGGATAAAAGAAAGCCCAAAAAGCATCATAATACGAAAAAGTAAAGCCAGTCCCAATCCTATATTTCGGGCTTTGGGACGATCTTTGGAAGATAATTTGCCTGTGATAATGGAAATAAAAACAATATTGTCAATACCCAAAATAATCTCTAAAAAAGTAAGGGTTAAAATTGCAATTAATGCTTCGGGCGCAAATAAGGCTTGAAAATTCATGACTGATTTTTAGTTTTTTTTGGTTTAGATTTATTTAATATAATTACTAATAAATTGAAGTTTTACAAGTTGAATATCGTCTTTTGGCAAATCATCATCTACAAAGGCTTTGTAGCATTCTTCAATGTCTCCCATTTCATTTCCTTTGAACCAGTCAAACATTTCTTCAAGCAACTCTCCGTCCATAATATCGTTTAGATAATAATTGATATCTACTTTGGTGCCATTCATTACAATACTTTCTAGCTCGTCTACCAGCTCTTCAAAAGTATATTGAAGCTCGTCGGAAAGTATATCCAGTGAAATTTTCTTATCAATACTTTTGATAATTTTGACTTTATCGCTGCTTTTATTTATAACCGTTCTGATGGTATAATCCATCGGACGTTCAATTTGGTTCAATTCAACATGCTTTGCAATTTCTTTTACAAATAACGCACCAAATTTATGAACTTTAGCTTTGGTAATTCCTGTAATATCCGCAAATTCCTCTAAAGTAATAGGATATTTGAGGCACATTTCCTCTAGCGATGGATCTTGAATCAATACATAGGGCGGCAAATTTTGTTTTTTTGCCTCCGATTTTCTTATATCCTTTAAGATTTGGAATAAAGCTTTGTCTAATGCCGAATGGTTGCTTGAAGCTAATATCACACCACTTTCATTCTCATAATCATGGTTGAGTGCTATCTTAATCTTATAAGGCTTTTCTATATATTCATAACCTTTTGGATTCATTTTAAGAGTGCCGTATTCTTCTATTTCTCTATAGATTAGATTTTGAATGATGGCATTTCTAAGAACCGATGTCCAGTACAATTCTTCTTTGTCTTTTCCAGCTCCAAACTGAGGCAATAGATGGTGTTTGTATGATGCAATTGCATCGGATTTAATTCCGGTTAATATTTTGGCAATATGATTTAAATAATGTGCTTCTTCGCATACATTTATGGTTTCAAGTGCCAGAACCATATCTTGGGTAATATCTTTTTGTTCTTTTGGGTTTCTGCAATTGTCACACATTTTATGTTCCGAACATAAGTTGTCTTTATAGTCTTGTCCAAAATAATTGAGCAAAAATTTTCTTCTACATTCTCCTGTCTCAATATAGGCAACAGTTTCATCTATCAGCACCATGCCACGCTCGCGCTCTGTGACGGTTTTGTCGCTGAGCATTTTTTCTACTTTGTTGATATCTTTGTAGTTGAAATAAGCAATACAATTTCCCTCCAATCCATCTCTTCCAGCTCTACCCGTTTCTTGATAATAATTTTCAATACTTTTGGCAATATTATAATGTATTACAAAACGAATATCGGGTTTATCTATTCCCATTCCAAAAGCAACGGTAGCTACAATGACATTGATTTCTTCATTCAAAAAGTCATCTTGGGTTTTGCTACGCAATTTTCCTTCAATCCCTGCGTGATATGGAGCTGCTTTCACTCCATTGACACAAAGTATTTCTGCAATTTTCTCAGCAGATTTACGATTCAATACATATACGATACCCGATTTTCCTTCTTGTCCCTTTATGTACATCACAATATTACGTATAGCCCAGTCGTCGTTTACTTTATGGCGTATTTCGTAGTATAAATTAGGTCTGTTAAATGAAGAAACAAACAAATTATAATCTTTCAGTCCCAAATTTTTGGCAATATCCGTTTGTACTTTTGGTGTAGCGGTAGCAGTAAGTGCTATGATTGGGAAAGGATAGGGAATTTTATTTATGGCATCTTTGATACGTCTATATTCAGGCCTAAAATCATGCCCCCATTCCGAAATACAATGGGCTTCATCTATGGCGATAAACGAGATTTTGAAACTGCTGTAAAACTGAAAATTATCCTCTTTTGCAAGGGTTTCGGGCGCTACATAGAGGAGTTTTGTTTTTCCTTCTATCACGTCTTTTTCTACTTGTCTTTTCTGTGTTACATTGAGCGTACTGTTATAAAAATGCGCTATGCTTTCATTTTCATTGTAATTTCGTATTAAATCTACTTGATTTTTCATCAAAGCTATCAATGGGGAAACGATTATGGCTGTCCCTTCGGAAATAATCGCAGGTAGTTGATAACATAGCGATTTGCCACCACCAGTAGGCATTAGCACAAAGGCATCTTTGCCATCCAATATAGATTGAATAATAGTTTCTTGTTCACCTTTAAAAGTGTCAAATCCAAAATTTTCTTGTAATAATTGGCTTAAATTCAATGTCTTTGAAGAGGAACTACCCATATATAAAATAATAAATTACGAAGTTAAAAATACAATAAATTTTATATATGCAAACTAATTTTTTAATTTTTATGCATTTTTAGAAAAATAGTCAATTTCGTTGCTAAAATCTACATTTGGGAACTTTTGCGCATAATTCATCACTTTTTCAAAATGGTTTTTTAGGAAATTTTGATGTGCTATGGTATTGGGATGCAATGATCTATGATTGAATGCTTTTTTTAGTTTATACATTTCTTCTATCAGTTCTATATCTTCCATATCCATACACAAATCTACAAAATATTGAAATACAATTTCTGTAGCCAAATAATTGGGATGCGCAAAATCAATGTCAAAAAAACGATAATCGCGCAAAATGTCGATTACAATTTCATAAGAAGGGAAATAGTGTGTTTTTTTGTTTTTGGAAATCATTTGATGAACAGCTTCTATCAGTTGAGCTTTACTTCTATTGTTTTCTATCACGCCATCTCTCAAGTGTCTTACTGGGCTTATCGTTAAAATAATTTCAGCTTTTGGGTTAAAGACTTGAATTTTTTGTATAATTTCGTCTAAATATACTGTCAATTCGATTGCTGAAATCAATTTCTTTTCAAATTCTTTTTGTGGAATTTTATGACAATTAGCTACGAATTGATTTGTGTTTGTATGAAAATATGAAAAAGCAGAACCTAGCGTAATGACCACCGTATCTGTATTTTTCAAAAAAGAATGCGCCTCAATAATTTTTTGATTGATTTTGTGTAAAGCTATTTCTGACGAGGTGTCTGAAAATTCCGTATGATGGTTCCAGCTGCCATACAATTCTTGATGATAAAATAAATCAGATGTTTGATATTCTTTTTTGTCTATTATATACTCCAATGCTTTATGAATAGAAAGGGTATCGAATAAAATTCCAAAGGGATTTGACAAAATATGGAATTTTCTATCATGCATTTTCTCTGAGATATTGCTTGAAAAACAAGATCCTATAAAAAATATGGAATCAAAGGCTTTTATGCGCATCGAAAGCTTATTGAACTGGGTATTATAGAATAAATCTTTCATGTTTTTATTGTGTTTAAACAAGGGTTTTATGTCAACATTCTTAAAAAAAGTTAAAATGTCAACAAAACTATATCTTGTGAAAAAAAGATAGTATTTTTGTATGATATTTGATTTAAGAATAGCTAAATAATTAATAAATTTAAAAATTATGATACAAAAATACACTTTATTTTCAATTTTAATGTTTATTACTTCTTTGAATTTAGTAGCTCAAGAATGTGGTAGTACACAATTTAGAATTTTTGCGGGGCCAGAGTTTAATGGTGTGTTGAGCGGACAAGACAAAGTAATGCGAGGTATGCGAATAGGATTTGGAGCAGGAATAGATATGAGTAAATTTTTGTCTTGCAATGTTGCATTTGCAACGGGATTGACCTATAACTATGCACCTTTTGAAATGTGGACCAACAAAGATGCGGAAGGTTATCAATATCAGATGAATCGTTCTCATGTCTTAGAGATTCCATTGGGAATCAAATATATGACCGATCAAAATTCAAAATCTACATCGTATTATTTTGGATTATCTTATATCAACGCGCTTGCACTATCTTCTGAGATGAAGAAAACAAAAGAAGAAAAACCAACTGCTTTTGACTTGAAATATGTAGAAGGAACGTATATGCTATACAACCCTGGTGCAAAAATTGAATTAGGATTGATGAATAAATTTGATGGAGATAACGCTTTTACAGTAAGTATGTTTTTCAAATCTATATTTCACAATTATTTTTCTGGAACCGAATCGGATAAATTGACTACTTTTGGCACTGGCTTAAATGTCGGTTATGTTTTTTAAAAAGTATTCAAAATCCAATGTATGAAACGATTCAGTCCTTTAGACTCTAGTTTATTTATTCAAAATAGAAAAGATTTTACAGCACAGTTAAAACCCAATTCTATTGCAATTTTTCATTCGGGAGACCAATTTATGAAATCTGCCGATGCTACACATGCATTTTTCCAAAATCCAGATTTATATTATCTTACCGGAATTGATCAGGAAGATACCATTCTCGTATTATTTCCCGATGCGCCCAATGAAGCTTGGGAAGAAGTTTTGTTTGTAAAAGAAACTTCAGAACTTATCAAAGTTTGGGAAGGGTATAAATATACAAAAGAGCAAGCAACTTCAATTTCTGGAATACAAAATATTCAATGGAATAAGGGATTTAATGGATTGTTTGAAATGATGATGCATTATGCAGCTCATGTTTATATCAATTTGAACGAACATGACCGTGCTCATTTTGATGGAGATTACAAAGATTTACGATTTTTGAATGAAGCTAAATCTAAATTTCCACTACATCAATTTGAGCGTTCCGCACCAATTATGGGAGCGCTTCGCACTGCAAAAAAACAACAAGAAATAGACATGATTCAGGCTGCTTCCAATATTACGATTGAAGCCTTCAAATCTATTTTGAAAGACATGAAAAAATTCAAATATGAATTTGAAGTAGAAGCTGAATACACTTATATTTTTAATAGACATAAAGCCATACATGCATACAATCCTATTATTGCTGGTGGTGCCAATGCTTGTGTATTGCATTATAATGATAATGATAAAGAATTGTGTAATGGCGATTTATTATTGATGGATGTGGGAAGTAGTTTTGCTAACTACGCATCGGATATGACGCGAACTATACCAGTAGGAGGTCGTTATTCGGACAGACAAAAAACAATTTATAATGCGTGCTTGAATGTATTTAAAGAATGCAAAAAGTTGTTTTCAACCCAAATTTCACTTTTGGATTACAATAATGAATGTAAAAAGTTGATGGAAATGGAATTGGTTCAAGTAGGCTTGCTTGATGCTACGGCTGTGCAGAATCAAGACCCTTTGAATCCATTATACAGAAAGTATTTTCCTCATGGGGTAGCGCATTTCTTAGGATTGGATGTGCATGATATAGGAAATCATTATGCTAAAATACCTAATAATGCAGTATTGACTTGTGAACCTGGAATTTATATTCAAGAAGAAGGATTGGGTATTCGTATAGAAAATGATATTGTCGTAAAATCAGACGGAAATCACATCGATTTATTCAAAGACTGTCCTATAGAAGTGGCAGAAATTGAAGATTTGATGAATTAATCGTTGCATTAATTTTTTTTGATATAATTTTGCATAAAACTTTCTAGGGGTGCATTAGATTATTCTAAATGCTGAGAAAAAACCCTTATTCACCTGATTTGGTTAATGCCAACGTAGGGAAGAAAGAAGTGATATTTTTCATTTATTTTAAGTGAAATGTGTCCCTAGGTGGTTTATTTATTCATTTAAATTATCTAGTTTATGAAAAAAAATAGCATTTTAATTTTAACTTTTTGTTTATCCATCTCTTTGTTTTCTCAAAGAAAAATGAACGATACGGTTCGTTTTCAAAAAGAGATTAGTATTTTTTCCACTCGCGCCAATCAAACGTATTTGAATACTTTTCAAAACATCAAGGTTGAGCAGTTGTCTTCTGTTAATCTAGGGCAAGATGTACCTGTCTTACTTCAAAGTGTTCCTTCGTTGACTTTTAGTAGCGATGCTGGAAATGGAATAGGCTACACCAATATGAATCTTCGTGGGAGCGATGCACAGCGTATCCAAGTCAATATCAATGGCATTCCATACAACGATGCCGAAAGTCATTCGGTTTATTGGGTCAATATTCCTGATATACTTTCAAGTGCTGATGATATTCAAGTACAACGAGGCGTTGGGTTTTCTACGTTAGGTGGTACCAGTTTTGGCGGAGCAGTTTCTATTAAAACAACTAAAAAATATATACAACCTTTTTTGAAATTATCTACTAGTTTAGGTTCTTTTAATACGTTTAGAACTTCGGTAATGGGATCTACAGGTATTTTGAAAAATGGATGGCAAGCTACCGCTAGGGCTACTTACGCCACCTCCGATGGCTATATAGATAGAGCCTTTAGCCGATTAAATTCTTCTTATGTTGCTTTATCCAATTATCAAAAAAAGTTCAATACGCATTTGATTGTTTTTAACGGAAATGAAAAAACCTATCAAGCATGGTATGGCGTGGAGCAAGGACAATATGCTGTCAATAGACGATATAATATTGCGGGAACAGATTATGAACAAAAAACGGGAAATCCTTATGAAAATCAAGTAGATGACTATAGCCAAACCCATGTACAATGGCTCAATAATTTTGAATGGAACTCCAATTGGCAGTCTGGATTTTCGGCTTATTATGTAAAAGGAGGTGGATTCTATGAAGAGTACAAAGTGGGACAAAGTTTGAGAAATTATAATATAAATTCCACACAATCAAGTGATTTGGTGAGACAGCTATGGCTTGATAATCATTTGATTGGATTTAATATGTCCAATAATTATCAAAAAGGGATATTTCAAAATCAAACGGCTTTCCATTTAAATAATTATAGTGGAAATCATTTCGGAGAACTCGTTTCCATCATTGGTAATCCAAATTTTGTAGCACCTTTCCGATTCTACAATAATAAATCTACCAAAATGGATGCAACGTTCTTTTCAAAATCTTCTTTAGTTTTTAGCAATTGGGTTTTAAATTTTGATTTGCAAGCTAGACTTGTCAATTACAATGCATCGGGCATGCTTAGAGATAACATACCTGTTTTTATTGATCAAAACTTTTTATTTTTCAATCCTAAATTCGGTATAAATTATACGTTTAATAATAAAAATAAAATGTATTTTTTTGCGGGAATTGGACAAAAAGAACCGAATAGAAGTGATTTTATAGATGCCAAAATGAACGAAAATCCAAAAGCTGAAAAAATGCTAAATTTTGAACTGGGGCATATTTACAATACTGAAAAACTTCAAATTGAAACGAATATATTTGCTATGCTCTACAAAGATCAATTGATCAATACGGGCGCAGTGAATGATGTAGGATCACCCATTAGACAAAATGTAGATAAAAGCTACAGAATAGGCGCTGAGTTTATGGCTAATTACCAAGTCGCTCCCAAGTTAACTTTGTCTTCATCCATTGCTTATAATATTAGTAAAATTGTTGATTATACTTATTTTATCAATGCTTTTAATG
>JBIILY010000057.1:0-6570 GCA_044338225.1 Chitinophagales bacterium | reverse complement strand
CCCGTGCAAATATTGTAACAATAATTTACTTAATAGGTAGTATGAATAAAATTGTCAATTATATAAAAGAATCATACCAAGAACTTACAGAAAGAGTTACTTGGCCAACGATGACGGAATTACAAAATTTTACGACAATTGTTTTAGTATCGTTGGCTGTAATTACTTTGGTAGTATTGGCAATGGATAAACTAAGTGAGTTTGGAATAATTGATTTATATTATAATAATATATAAGATTCGGATGGTAGAAGATAAAAAATTATATGTTCTTAAGGTTGTCAGTGGTCAAGAGAACAAAATTAAAAATTACATCGAGCTTGAAATCGTAAGATCTCATTGGGAGCATATTATATCTAATGTATTGGTTCCTACTGAAAAAGTATATAAAATTCGCAATGGTAAAAAAGTAATTAAAGAAAAAACTTTGTATCCAGGTTATTTGTACATAGAAGTAAATGAAAAAGCGGTAACAAGTGAGGTATTAGCCACAATTAGAAGTATTAGTGGGGTCATGAACTTTTTGGGTGGAAATCATCCACAAGCATTGAGAGGTCCAGAAGTACAAAAATTGTTGGGAAGAATTGATGATATGCTAGGTAAAGGTGAAGTGATGTTGGAGCCATTTATTATCAATGAATCTGTTAAAATTATCGAAGGACCATTCAATGATTTTATAGGTACTATTGAAGAGATAAATGAAGAGAAGAAAAAACTAAAAGTAGTTGTTAAGATTTTTGGAAGAAGACAACCGGTAGAAGTTAGTTTTACACAAGTAGATAAAATAAATTAAAATAAAGAATTTTTTAAGTAAAAGAAAATTATCATGGCAAAAGAAATTGAAACGTACGTCAAACTCCAGGTAAAAGGAGGTCAAGCAAATCCAGCACCACCAATTGGACCCGCATTGGGAGCAAAAGGTGTGAACATTATGGATTTTTGTAAACAATTTAATGCAAGAACACAAGATCAACCTGGCAAAGTGTTGCCTGTTGTATTGACGGTATACAAAGATAAATCATTTGACTTTGTAATCAAAACTTCTCCTACACCAATTTTATTGTTGGAGGCTATCAAAGCTAAATCAGGTTCTAAAGAAAGTAATAGAAATAAAATTGGTAGTGTAACTTGGGATCAAGTAAAAACAATCGCAGAAACCAAAATGCCCGATTTAAATTGTTTTACAATTGAATCTGCAATGAAAATGGTTGCAGGAACTGCAAGAAGTCTTGGGATTACTGTTTCTGGAGAAACACCTTGGCAAAATTAATTTTTTAATAATTTAAAATAACATATCGTGGCTAGAATTTCAAAGAAAAGAAAAGAGGTGAATAAGCTTGTAGATAAATCTAAATTTTATACAATAGATGAGGCTGCAGGTTTGGTAAAACAAATAAATACAACAAAATTTGATGCTTCGGTTGATTTGCACATAAAATTAGGTGTAGATCCAAGAAAAGCTGATCAAGCATTGAGAGGAACTGTTACGCTTCCAAATGGTTCTGGTAAGTCAAAAACTGTTCTAGTATTCTGTAAACCAGAAAAAGAAGCGGATGCAAGAGCTGCAGGCGCTGATTATGTAGGTTTGGAAGAATATATTACCAAAATAGAACAAGGATGGACTGATATTGACGTAATTGTAGCTACACCAGATGTAATGGCTACTATTGCAAAATTAGGTAGAGTTTTAGGACCTAGAAACTTAATGCCAAATCCAAAATCTGGAACTGTTACGCCAGATGTAGGTAAAGCGGTTGAGGAGGTTAAGAAAGGAAAAATTGCTTTTAGAGTGGACAAATTTGGTATTGTACATTCATCTATTGGTAGAGTTTCTTTTACTCCAGAACAAATTAAGCAAAATGCAGAAGAATTTATTTCTACATTACAAAAAATGAAACCTAGTACTGCAAAGGGAGTATACATGAAATCTATTTCATTGGCTACTACAATGAGTCCTGGTATTAATTTCGACACTAAATCTATAAGCTAATTATGAATAAGCAACAAAAAGGAGAGGTTATTGAATCCCTCAAAGAAAGATTTAACGAAGCGCAATTCTTTTATTTTATTGACGAAAGTACTTTAAGTGCTGGTAAAACAACCGAATTGAGAAGGGCAGCTTTTGAAAAAGAAATAGAATATACCGTAGTAAAAAATACATTGATTAAAAAAGCATTGGAAGCTTCTAATAAGGAAGCAGATGAAATGTATCAAGTGTTGGAAGGACCTACAGCTGTATTCTTTTCTGAAACATCAAATAGTATTGCTAAATTAATCAAAGAATTTAGATCTGATAACGAAAAACCAAGCTTAAAAGCTGCATATATCGATTCTGATATTTTTATTGGAGACGATCAATTACAAGCATTGGTTAGCTTGAAATCTAGAGAAGAATTGATAGGTGATGTTATTGGATTGTTACAATCTCCAATTAAAAATGTTATTGGTGGTTTGCAGTCTAATGCAGGACAAAAAATAGCAGGTCTATTGAAAACTATTGAAGAAAAAAATTAAAAATTATTAACAAAAACAATTAATCTAAAATTATCAAATCATGGCAGATGTAAAACAATTAGCAGAAAGTTTAGTAAACTTAACTGTAAAAGAAGTACAAGAATTAGCACAAATTTTAAAAGAGGAGCATGGAATTGAGCCTGCTGCTGCTGGTGCTGTAATGATGGCTGGACCTGCTGGACCTGCTGCTGAAGCTGAAAAAACAGCTTTTGATGTAGTATTGATCAGTGCTGGTGGTGCTAAGTTGAATGTAGTGAAAGTAGTAAAAGACATTACAAACTTAGGATTGAAAGAAGCTAAAGACTTAGTAGATGCTGCTCCAAAAGCAATTTTGGAAGGAGTTTCTAAAGCAGACGCAGAAAAAGCAAAAGCTCAATTAGAAGAGCAAGGTGCTTCTGTAGAAATTAAATAGTGCATTCTCGCACTTAAAAAAAGTGAAAAAAAACTGGCTTGCTCATGTAATAAATGAGCAAGCCTATATTTGTTTGTATTATAAACATTTCTAATATATAATTTATATAAATTATGCATCAAGCAATCAACCAACCTAGAGTTAATTTTGGAAAAACAAAAATCAATTCTAGTTTTCCCAATTTACTTGATATTCAGAAAGAATCTTTTATCGAATTTTTTCAAGTAGATACATCCCATGAAAATCGTCAGCACGAGGGTTTATATAAAGTTTTTGAGGAGAATTTCCCAATTTCTGATGCCCGTAATATATTTTTACTTGAATTTTTGGAGTATTATATTGATCCACCTCGTTATTCTTTAGAAGAGTGTATTGAGCGTGGTTTGACTTTTTCAGTGCCTTTAAAGGCAAAATTAAAGCTTTCTTGTAGTGATGAGGAGCACGTAGATTTTAAAACAATAGTACAAGAAGTGTTTTTGGGAAATATTCCTTACATGACACAAAAAGGTACTTTTATCATAAATGGAGCTGAGAGAGTAATAGTAACACAATTGCACCGTTCTCCATCTGTTTTCTTTGGTCAATCTGTTCACCCTAATGGAACATCTATCTATTCTGCTAGAGTAATTCCATTTAAAGGTGCTTGGATGGAATTTGCTACAGACATCAATAATGTAATGTATGCATACATTGATAGAAAGAAAAAATTCCCAGTAACCATGTTACTTAGAGCTATTGGATATGATTCGGATAGAGATATTTTGAATTTATTCGATATTGCTGATGAAGTAAAAGTAACCAAAAATACGGTTAAAAATTATATCGGTAGAAAATTAGCTGCAAGATTGTTAAAAACTTGGGTAGAAGATTTTGTAGATGAAGATACAGGAGAGGTAGTTTCTATTGAAAGAAATGAAATTATTTTTGAAAGAGATACAGAGATTACAGAGGGTATGATAGATAATATCTTGGATTCTGGAGTAGATATGTTGACCCTTCAAAAAGATGATAGTGCTTTAGATTATTCAATTATCTACAATACACTTCAAAAAGATACTTCTAATAGTGAAAGAGAAGCGTTGAATACTATTTACCGTCAGTTGAGAGGTGTTGAAGCACCAGATGATGAAACGGCTAGAGATGTTATTGATAAATTATTTTTCTCTGATAGAAGATATGATTTGGGTGAAGTAGGTAGATATAAAATTAATCAAAAATTACAATTGGATGTTCCAATGACTACAAGAATTCTTACTAAAAAGGATATTGTGGCTATTGTAAATTACATTGTTCAATTAGTTAATGGTAAAGCGGAAATTGATGATATTGATCACTTGAGCAATAGAAGGGTTCGTACCGTAGGTGAGCAATTGCATGCACAATTCAGTACTGGATTGGCTCGTATGTCTCGAACTATTAGAGAGCGTATGAATGTTAGAGATAATGAAGTATTTACTCCAATTGATCTAATTAATTCAAGATCTTTTAGTTCTGTTATTAACTCATTCTTTGGGACTTCTCAATTATCTCAATTTTTGGATCAAACGAATCCATTAGCAGAGATTACAAATAAAAGAAGAGTTTCGGCTTTAGGCCCCGGAGGTCTTTCTAGAGAGAGAGCAGGTTTTGAGGTAAGAGACGTTCACTATTCTCACTATGGTAGACTTTGTACTATTGAGACACCGGAGGGACCAAACATTGGTTTGATTTCTACATTGTGTGTGCATGCCAAAGTAAACGGTAGAGGATTTTTAGAAACGCCTTATAGAAAAGTAGTAGATGGTAAAATTGATCTAAAAGGAGAACAAATTTATCTTTCTGCCGATGAAGAGGATGAAATGCGAATAGCTCAGTCCAAAACAGAATTTAACGATAAAGGTGAAATAACAGATGAAGGCATTATTGCTAGATATCAAGGGGATTTTCCATTATTGCCTCCGAGTGATATTGACTATATTGACGTAGCTCCTAATCAAATTGTAGGGGTTTCTGCATCATTGATTCCTTTCTTGGAGCATGATGATGCCAACCGTGCTTTGATGGGATCAAACATGCAACGTCAAGCGGTGCCTTTGATGAGACCTCAAGCACCCATTGTTGGTACAGGTTTTGAGCGTATTGTGGCTCAAGATTCTAATAACCTTATCAATGCAGAGCTTGAAGGAGAGATTGTCTATGTTGATGCAGAGAGAATTAAAGTTATATATGACAGATCTCCGGAAGAAAAATTAGTTTCGTTCCAAGATGAAATTACAACCTATAAGTTGCCAAAATTCCAAAGAACGAATCAAGGAACTTGTGTGAATTTGAAACCCATTGTTAAAAAAGGCGATAGAGTTTCTAAAGGACAAGTACTTTGTGAAGGATTTGCTACCAATCAAGGTGAACTTGCATTGGGAGTTAATTTAAAAGTTGCGTTCATGCCATGGAAAGGATACAATTTTGAGGATGCGATTGTAATTTCTGAAAGAATTGTAAAAGAAGACGTTTTCTCTTCTATTCATATTGAAGAATATGATATTGAAGTGAGAGATACTAAATTAGGTCCTGAAGAATTAACTGCGGATATACCTAACGTTTCTGAAGATGCAACAAAAGATTTGAATGCCGACGGTATTATTCGTCTTGGAGCTAGAGTTAAAGAAGGTGATATCTTAGTTGGAAAAGTAACTCCAAAAGGAGAGTCAGATCCTACACCAGAAGAAAAATTATTACGTGCCATCTTTGGAGATAAAGCAGGCGATGTGAAAGACGCATCTTTGAAAGCTCCACCAAGCACAGAAGGTATAGTTATTAGCACAAAAATATTTACTAGAGCTAATAAAGAAAATAAGAAAAAAGGAATTGAGAAGATTGAGTTAGAAAAATTAGAAAAATTATACGACACACAATCTTCGGAACTTAAAAAACAATTATTTTCTAAATTAGAAAAAGTATTGGCTGATAAGACGTCTAATTCTATCAAGAATTTCTTTAAAGAAGAAATGGTAGCAAAAGGTTCTAAATTCACTATTAAAGTACTATCAGGTATTGATTATAAAGAAGTAGATGCTACAAATTGGACAGAGGATAAAAAAACAAACGAACAAATCAAACAAATAATCCATAATTACAACCTTAAATGGAATGAAATTACAGGATATTATAAGAGAGAAAAGTACAATTTGACTATTGGAGATGAGTTGCCAAATGGTGTTTTACAATTAGCTAAAGTAAATCTTGCTGTTAAGAGAAAATTAAAAGTAGGAGATAAATTGGCAGGTAGACACGGAAACAAAGGTATTGTAGCACGTATTGTACGTGAAGAAGATATGCCTTTCTTGGATAATGGAGAACCTTTAGATATTGTATTGAATCCACTAGGGGTACCTTCTCGTATGAACTTAGGACAGGTTTACGAATCTGTTCTTGGATGGGCTGGTAAAGAACTAGGAGTTAAATTTGCTACTCCAGTCTTGGACGGAGCTTCTGTAACAGAAATTGACGATTGGATGAAAAAAGCCAATTTACCATATTTGGGTTCTACTTATTTATACAATGGAGAAACAGGAGAGCGTTTTGATCAAAAAACCACAGTAGGTGTGATTTATATGCTTAAATTGAGCCATATGGTGGACGATAAAATGCACGCACGTTCTACAGGTC
>JBIILY010000038.1:0-7291 GCA_044338225.1 Chitinophagales bacterium | reverse complement strand
CGGGATTTGCAACGAAAAATAGCTCCAAATCAAAAAACGTTTTGAATTTAGGCTGTATATTAAAACTTTTATTCAAAAATTGCTTTTTTCTATTGCGAAATAGAATTAAAATTTTAATTTTGTGACTTATTAAAAAAACTTAATTTTTAATTCTATCCAAATATGAATTTAACATTAAAAATTTGGCGTCAATCGAACCGAAATACGCAAGGAAAAATGGTAGACTACTCAATCTCTGGAGTAGAGCCCGATATGTCATTCTTGGAAATGATGGATGTATTGAACGAAAGCCTTGTAACTAAGAACGAAGTGCCTGTAGCATTTGACCATGATTGTAGAGAAGGTATATGCGGAATGTGTAGCCTATTTATCAATGGACGTCCACACGGACCCGATGATAGAGTGACTACGTGTCAATTGCATATGAGAAAATTCAAAGATGGAGATACCATTTATATTGAGCCGTGGAGAGCTAAGGCGTTCCCTGTAATCAAAGACTTGGTGGTAGATAGAAGCGCTTTTGATAGAATAATCCAAGCAGGTGGATACGTAAATGTAAATACCAGCGGAAATACTATAGATGCCAATGCAATTCCTATTCCAAAAATGGATGCGGACAAAGCATTTGAGGCAGCTACTTGTATAGGATGTGGCGCTTGTGTGGCAGCGTGTAAAAATGCTTCGGCTATGCTGTTTACTTCGGCAAAAATTTCGCAGTTGGATTTATTGCCACAAGGAAAAGTAGAAAGTCATGATAGAGCACAAAAAATGGTAGCTCAAATGGATAAAGAAGGATTTGGAAACTGTACAAATACAGGTGCTTGTGAAGCAGAATGTCCAAAAGGCATTTCGCTTTCCAATATAGCTCGTATGAACAGAATCTACGCCAGCGCTATCATTACATCAGAAGAATAATAGCAGTAATATGCAAGAACTTTTTCAGGAAATCATAAATAATCCTGCCCACTCTCTATTTGTAATTGGAAATCTTATCATTATTGAAAGTTTGTTATCGGTAGACAATGCTGCGGTATTGGCTACAATGGTGATGGACTTGAAAGATGAAGCGCGCGAAAAAGCCTTGAAATACGGCATTTGGGGTGCTTATTTTTTCCGTGGCTTAGCCATGTTGTTTGCTTCGGTACTTATTGAAATATGGTGGTTGAAGCCTTTGGGAGGGCTATATTTGCTGTATTTGGTGTTTGATTGGTGGAAAGGTAAGCAAACTGAAACGAAAGAAGATGATTTAGTAGATAAAAATTCTAATTGGTTTTATAGAAATACGGTAGGGCTTATTGGTAATTTTTGGGCTACAGTTGTATTGGTAGAAATTATGGATATGGCTTTTTCTATTGATAACGTTTTTGCCGCCGTAGCTTTCTCCAAAAATATAATTTTGGTTTGTATAGGAGTTTTCATTGGTATTTTAGCCATGCGTTTTATTGCACAATGGTTTGTAAAATTGATGGAAAAATATCCATTTTTGGAAACTGCTGCATTTTTAGTTATTGGAATTTTGGGATTGAAGTTGATGTTATCAATTTTCGAACATTTTTATCCAGAGTCAGCTTTTAGTCATTTTCTATCGAGTCATACTACGGATATGGGTATTTCTATCCTTACAGTTTCAATATTTTTTATTCCAATTTTAACCTCGTTTTTGTTTAATTATCCAAAGAAAAACGTAGATTAATTTCATATAAATTAAATCCTTTTTTGTGAATCCTAATCCATTGTCTTTAAAAATATCAAATTTAGAGAAATTATGTTCCGAATTGATGCTTTTGTCGCAAGATAATGAGTTTTTGAATGAAGTATACGCAAGAAATAATTGGTTTGCACCTCAGTTTGTTCAACGAGCATTAACAAATATTTGTGAAGAATATCTACATCCACAAAAATTAGCTGCTTGGATGGAAAAATATCCTTCCGATGTAGCACCTCAAACTATTGGACTTATTCTAGCTGGTAATATTCCGCTTGTGGGATTTCAAGATTTATTGTGTGGCTACATGTCGCCTCATACTATTAAACTGAAAATTTCATCAAAAGATGAATTTCTTACAAAAATTGTATTGAATAAGTGGTTTGAAATAGATACGGAATTTAAAAATAGAATTATTTTTGCAGAATTAATCAAAGATATAGACAAAATTATAGCTACAGGAAGCAATAATTCGCACCAATATTTTGAGTATTATTTTAGTAAATATAAACACATTCTTAGAAAAAATAGAACGTCTGTTGCGATTGTACCCAAAGATATCACCGATGAAGAATTGGACGGTTTGGTGGATGATATTTTTATGTTTTTTGGACTTGGATGTAGAAATATTTCCAAATTGTATATCGAAAAAGGTTTTAATACCAATAGACTTTTTGAACAATCGGAAAGATATAATTTTCTATTCAATCATCAACGGTATATGAATAATTATGATTATCAGCGTACGTTACTTTTATTGAATAAAGAGGTTCATTTAAGCAATAATTTCTTGATTTTGAAGGAAGATTCTCAATTGCACTCGCCTATTTCTAATATTTTTTATCAATATTTTGAAAATATTGATGAGGTCTATTCTCAAATTGATGCTTTGAAAGATGAAATACAATGCGTTGTATCTCGAAATGATATTCCTTTTGGAAAAACACAACAGCCTTCATTGACAGACTACGCCGATAATGTAGATGTGATGGCATTCCTTTTGAATTAAAAAACGTTATATTTTTTATGTCCAAACTAAATATCTTTTTTCTTATTGGATTTATGGGGAGTGGCAAAAGCTATTTAGGTCATAAAATAGCTAAAAAATTGGAGTATGATTTTGTGGATTTGGATAAATATATAGAATCTGAATCGATGCTTTTTATCTCGGATATTTTTGCGCGATATGGAGAGGAAGAATTTAGAAGAATAGAAGCGGATTGTCTTCGAAAAGTTTCTGAAAATCAGAATAATATAATTGTCAGTTGTGGTGGGGGAACTCCATTTTTTCAATCAAATTGGGAATGGATGCAAGAAAAAGGACAATCTATCTATTTGAAGCAATCCGAGGAAATATTATTGGCTAGATTGAAAAAGCAAAAAGAAAAAAGGCCTTTGATTAGTCAGTTGGATGACGTAGAACTTGAAAAATATATCAATTCAAAATTAAAAGAACGAGAAACCCTATACTTAAAAGCCGATTTGGTCCTTGAAAATATCTCAGTAGATTCCATCGTCGATTACATAAAAAATATTGAGTAAAAAAAAAGAGATTGTCGGTAAAACAATCTCTTTTATATTCTAAATCAATGTGGTTTAGGATTAAATTCCAAATGCCGCTTTAATTTTATCTACAAAGTCTAGTCTTTCCCAAGTAAATAATTCTACTTCGATGGTTTTTTCATTTGACTTTCCTTTATTGAATGTTTTATTGATTTTTTGGTTTGCTCTACCCATGTGACCATAAGCAGCTGTTTCCAAATACATTGGCGTTCTTAGATTCAAACGTTGTTCGATAGCATAAGGTCTCATATCAAAAATAGTTTCGATAATTCGAGCTATTTCGCCATCATTTTTATTTACTTTTGAAGTGCCATACGTATTGATATACAATCCACAAGGTTTTGCTACACCAATAGCATATGAAATTTGAACCAATACTTCATCACAAAGACCTGCAGCAACCATGTTTTTAGCAATATGTCTTGTAGCATACGCCGCACTTCTATCTACTTTACTTGGATCTTTTCCGCTAAATGCACCACCACCATGAGCGCCTTTTCCACCATAAGTATCTACGATGATTTTTCTACCTGTCAAACCTGTGTCGCCATGAGGGCCACCAATTACAAATTTTCCTGTAGGATTGATATGATATGTGATTTTGTCATTGAATAACGCTTGAATTTCGGGCTTCAATTGTTTTTTAACTCTTGGAATCAAAATAGAAATTAAATCACTTTTGATTTTTGCTAGCATTTTGCCTTCTTCATCAAAATCGTCGTGTTGTGTAGAAATTACGATAGTGTCAATTCTTGAAGGTTTGTGATCGTCAGAATATTCAATGGTTACTTGACTTTTTGCATCAGGTCTCAAGTATTTGATTTCATTATTTTCTCTTCGTAGCGCAGCTAATTCTTCTAATAATTTATGAGATAAGTCCAATGCTAAAGGCATATAATTATCGGTTTCGTTGGTAGCATATCCAAACATCATGCCTTGATCTCCTGCACCTTGTGCATTTGCTTTCGCTTCAAAGTCTGTGATTTCGGCTTTACGATCTACCCCTCTATTAATATCGTCAGATTGTTCGTGAATGGCCGATAAAATACCACAAGAATTGGCATCAAACATATATTCACTCTTTGTATATCCAATTTTAGCAATAACTTCGCGTGCTATAGATTGTACATCTAAGAATGTTTCGGTTTTTACTTCACCCGCCAATACTACTTGACCTGTAGTAACTAATGTTTCACACGCAACTTTTGAGTTGGCATCATACGCCAAAAAATTATCAATTAGCGCATCTGAAATTTGATCAGCTACTTTATCTGGATGACCTTCGGATACCGACTCCGACGTGAATAAATAGGGCATAATTTTTGATTTTTAATTTTTATAAAAGGTTGCAAATATACAAAATATTTAATTATTTAATTTAGTTTTATCAAAGGAAATAAAGTAGGGCGACTTGGAGCCGCATCCAGTTTAATGTTTGAAATATTAAGTTGAAGCAAATATATCCCGTCTTTTACTCTATCTGGAACATAAATTAATTCTGTAATAGAATGGTCGATTTTTGGATTTTCGGGATAATTCCAAAATATTTTATGGCAACTCAATCTTCCCTCATCTTGTTCTCGATCTACCGAAGGAAAATCCACCAGCAAATGTTTAATATCTTTTTCAACGATCCATTCCATAGCATCTGGAGCTATATATACAGGATTGGTTCCCGAATAATTTCTACTTTTTTTCTCGTCTTCGTTTGGCAGGGTTCGTATTATCAAAGAATTTACCTTGTTTAAATGAATACAGAGGGACTCCAAATGATGTTTTTCAATGATTTTATCACCATTTTCTGCAAAATTTGGATATATAGAAACCACTTCTGCTATTGAAAAAATATCTTTTATACATTCATTTACAAAATAATCTTCTTTGCTAATATGGCCTACGCACTCAGAGTGTGTTCCATTTCCATGAGGATTACATTGAAAATTCATAAAATTGACTACGCCCCCCATTTTGGTGCTTCCTACAAAATCTCCCTCTTTTACCGGCGAAAAACGAAAAGGGGGTGCATAAAATGCATTTACCTGTCCAAATCCACTATGAAAAGATATGGAAATGTCTGTTGGAGAATTTAAATCAAATTCGTAATTATTATATGTTAACTGCATTTTTTTTTGATTCAAAAGTAAAGATTTTCATTTTTATGGTTACATAAAAGTATATCGCTGTCATTATTATAATTACAAATCCTTTTAAAAATCGATGTTTTACATTTTCTTTTATATATAGAAACGTAAATTAAAATGTTGAAAAAATGAGAATAACAAATCGAAATTTGTAATTAAAGTTAATTTTTTTTTTGAAATTAAAAAAAGGAATATATCTTTGCATTAAACTAAATTAAAAATTATGACAAAAAGATTATTTTCATTTATTGGAATGTCGATGATTTGTCTATTTGCTTTTGCACAAGATGTAAAAGTAAGTGGTACGGTTTCCGACGCTTCAGGAAATCCATTGCGTGGTGCAGTGGTTATTGAAAAGGGAACTAGCAATGCTGTGAAAACAGACGGAAATGGTTCTTATACTTTAACAATTCCAGCTAAGAGAGTACCTACTTCGGTAATGGTCCGTTCTACCGGTGCTGGTTCTACTGAGGTTTCAGTAGATGGTTCTTCTTCGGAAGTTAGCTTCAGTCCTTCATTGGGCGCTCAAAAACAAAATTTAAATGAAGTAGTTGTATCTGCTTCAAAAAAATCGGAAAAAGTATTGAATGCACCTGCATCAGTAAGTGTACTTTCTGAAGCTAGAATTCAGCAAAATACATCTTTGTCTGTAGTGGACAACTTGAGAAAAGTAGCTGCTGTAGATATCATGCCTACAGGTATCGTTTCTAATAACGTTAACGTTAGAGGATTCAACGGTATATTCTCAGGATCATTGATGTACTTGGTGGATAATAGAATTGCATCGGTACCTTCTTTGAAAGTAAATGCTTTTCAATTAGTTCCTACCACAAATGCTGATATTAGAAGCATGGAGGTTGTAAGAGGTCCTGCATCTGCATTGTATGGTCCAAATGCGGCTAATGGCGTATTGGCTATCTATACAAAATCTCCTTTGGATATGGAAAACAGAATGGAAGTTACATTAGGTTTGACATCAGGGATGAGAGCAGGTGATGAGGATAATGCAAAATACAATTTCAAAGCGGACAATTCTATTGAAAATTTAGGTATTTTAAGTCCAGAAATAAGAATTGCTGGTAAAATATCTAACACATTAGGATTCAAAGTTTCTGGAAATTATTTAAGTGCTACAGATTTTGCCTATTTTGATGCAAGAGAACCAAATGGTAAAACCGTTCGTTTTGGAAATCAAGCTGGAGGAAATGCTTGGGCATCTGACGGATCCGCAGCTACAGTATTTAATAGAGATTTTAGAATTAAAAAAATCTCTGGAGATGCTCGTTTGGATTGGAGACCTACAGATAATACGGAATTTGTATTCTCTGGTGGATATTCTAATAATACCAATATGGAGTTGACTGGTTTGGGTGCTGCGCAAGCAAAAGATTGGTCTTCTAATTATTTCCAAACACGTGCAAAATTTGGTAAATTATTCATGCAATATTATATCAATCAAACCAATTCTGGAAATACGTTCTTAGTTCCACAAAGTGAAACTCAAACTACGTTTACTTATTTGAAAGATAATTCAAGTATGCAATCTATGCAAATACAACATTCAGCTGATTTTATGAATAAAAAATTAAGTTTTGTGTATGGAGCAGATGCCTTTTTGACTCGTCCAAAAGGTAATGTATATGGAAGATTTGATGGTGGAAGAGCTAATGTAAACCAATATGGTTTGTACGGACAAGGTGAGTACAAAATCAACAAACAATTTACATTATTAGGTGCTTTAAGAGCAGATTATCAAGATGTTATTGATGAGTGGATGTTCTCTCCAAGAGGTGCGGTAGTATACAAACCAAAAGAAAATCATACATTCCGTGCTACGTATAATAGAGCATTTACCTCTCCAAGTACATTGAACTTTTTCTTA
>JBIILY010000024.1:0-8243 GCA_044338225.1 Chitinophagales bacterium | reverse complement strand
AACACACGAAGCGATAGCAAAGAGCGTATTTCTAGAATTTTCCAAATGCACTCAAACAAACAAAATCAAATTGATTTTATTGAGGCTGGAGATATTGGAGCAGCTGTAGGTTTCAAAGATATCAAAACAGGAGACACTCTTTGTGATGAGAAACATCCTATTATACTGGAAAGTATGGTATTCCCTGAGCCAGTAATTGGTTTGGCTATTGAACCAAAATCTCAAAAAGATCTTGAGAGAATGGGTATGGCTTTGGCTAAATTAAGTGAGGAGGATCCTACATTTAGAGCTAAATATGATGAAGATACTGGACAAACAATCATTTCTGGAATGGGTGAGCTTCACTTGGAGATTATCATTGATAGAATGCGTAGAGAGTTCAAAGTAGAGTTGAATCAAGGTGCACCTCAAGTAAACTACAAAGAGGCTTTGACTACGAAAGTAGCTCATAGAGAAAAATTGAAAAAACAATCTGGAGGTTCAGGTTTATTCGCCGATATGGAGTTTGAATTAGGCCCTGCTGATCAAGAATTTTTGGATAGCGATGATTTCAAATCTGGAAAGAAAAAATTACAATTCGAGTGGGGAATCGTTGGAGGAGCTATCGATAAAAACTATGTGAAGCCTATCACTGACGGATTTACCGCTATGATGAGCAATGGTGTTTTGGCTGGATACAATATCGACTCTATGAAAGTAAGAGTTTATGATGGAAGTATGCACTCTGTGGATAGTAAACCAATCGCGTTTGAGCTTTGTGCTAAAGACGGTTTTAGAGAAGCTGCTAGAAAAGCAAATCCAGTAATTTTGGAGCCTATCATGAAATTGGAAGTTATTACTCCAGATGAATATGTAGGATCTGTAATTGGTGACTTGAACAGAAGAAGAGGTCTTCCAAAAGGTCAAGAAACTAAACCTACAGGAACGGTAATCAAAGCAGATGTGCCTTTATCTGAAATGTTTGGATATGTTACTCAATTGAGAACGATCACTTCAGGAAGAGCAAGCAGTACCATGGAATTTTCACATTTTGTACAAGTACCTAACAACGTAGCGAAAGACATCATGGAAAAAGCTAAAGGTAAAAATGCTTAGTCAATAAAGATTCATTTTAATGTAATATTAGAAAGCCTTGATAGAAATATCAAGGCTTTTTTGTTTTTAGGATTGAATTATCTGTTTAAACTTTGTGAATTGAGTAAATACATAAGAATGGTAATTATTCAAGTTTAAAACTAAAATTCAAATCTATTTCAGAATCAACAAACTTATTATCTTTTAATGCTGGAAGCCAACATTGTTTTACAACTTCTATACTTTTTAAACATGCATCATCGCATGCGGGTGTTAATGATTTTATTACGCTTGTTTTATTCAAATTTCCAAATTGATCAATTTTTAGGGTAATAACCACAATTCCTTCTATGTCAGTTTCCGCTTCTTTGGGAGGATATATCACTCGTATTGTATTAGAATAACAATGTGAATGATAAAAATTTGGCGCTATATCGTATTTTGCAATAGCACTAGTATCCATAATATCGGGATAATTTAGTTGTTTGGAATCGATATTGTATTGTAGCATCGAATCTTTTGAATAGTCGTACTCAAACAAAACCTTGCCTCGTTGCTCAAAGAACGTCCATATATTGCCAGTCTTTTTCAATGCTTTTATCTGCTTGTTTTGATAAAAAATAGTGTCATTTTTGGATTGTGACAACATAGTGTTTTGAATTATTAAGCAAATGATTATTATGATTTTTGTTTTCATATTATGTATTTATTTTATTTTACAAAATTAAGAAAATATCGATTTAATTTTTAAATGATTTAAATAATATTAATGTAATAAATCTTAACTTTAATAAATCTTAACTTTAATAAAATTATCTTTTATCAAAATTTATATGTCATTTACTTTTTCACCCACAACGGATTCGTTTTCAAAATATCTTTGTAAATAGGGCAAGCTTCTACGTGCGCTCCAGGAAGAATGCCTATACTCATTAGAAATTCATTGACAATTTCGCCTCCTGTAAAACGAAATGTTTTTTTGAATAATTTAGTCCATTCGTCTTTGGTTTTGGGATGATTCGTTTCCAACCATTTGTAGAAAGAACCGTGTGTTTGTTGCAATTCCATAATCACTTTTGCATTATGAATTGCCGCATTAATTTTGAGTCTATTTCTAATAATACCCGCATCGGAGAGCAAGCGTTCGCGCTCGGTATCGCCATAGTTGGCTACTTTTTTTATATCAAAGTTGTCGTATGCTTTTTTGAAATTAGCTTGTTTGTTCAAAATTGTAGTCCAGCTGAGTCCCGCTTGATTGATTTCAAGGACCAATCGTTCAAAAAGTTCGTTGTCGTCTGTAATGGGAAATCCATAATGAAGATTGTGATAGGGGATATGCGCACTATCGGCGGCCATTGTTTGTATTGCGCGGCAATAAGAAGGAGGTAATTCCATATTTTATTTTTTGAATAAGCTAATAAAAGGTTTGAGGTGTTCGTATCCCAGCAGTTTGAGGAGTCCGTCTAGGTCTTTTGATACCTGTTGTGTTTCAATTTCTTGTAAAATATTTAGTTTTATATTTTTTAGAAAGGAATCCTCTTGAATCCCAATTTTAGCGAATTGGTCATTAAAATTTTGTTCCATTTCGGGATTGGATTCACCAAAAATAAAATGGATAAAAGTTTTGATTTTTCCCTCAAAAAAATATCGTTTTGCTTCATCTTTAATGATTCGCTCTGCCTTTGGAGCTAATTCAGATACCAATGGATTTTCGGCTAATGCATGAAGAATCAAGTCGAGTAGGGATTTCATTTGTGTATATTTATAAAATTAACGTTATTTTTGTGTCAAAATTCAAATATATGAAAATTTTTGTGATTTGTTTTTCTTTTTTCATGCTTTTTTCATGTTCAAATACACTGGAAGTTTATTCTGAAGATAAATTGGTGACGAAATTGGAATTGCCCCAAAACAAAGAAATGCAGCGATTTGAATATAAAGATTGGACGATTCATTATAAAAATAAAGACGGCGAATTTGATGGCATTGTCAATTGCAAAACAGGCAATATGGGCATGTTTCATTCAAAAAATCCCGAAATAACGTTGAATCCAAAGGGTACTTTTCAGATGAAAAGTGCCACAATACATTTTTAGGCAATTGGCCAATATTATAATTATACAATGCAAGAGAGAATCAGTTTGAACAAATATATCGCTTCTACAGGGTTTTGTAGCCGACGAGAGGCCGATAAATATATAGAAGAAGGCCGTGTAACGGTGAATGGCGAAGAAGGCGAAATGGCTATGCGGGTAGATGCTTCGGATGATATTCGGGTAGATGACGAACGACTTACGCTGAAGAAAAAATTCACCTATATTGTTTTTAATAAACCTATGGGGGTTACTTGTACTACCGATTTGAAGGATAAAACCAATATCGTTTCATATATCAATCATGAAAAACGAATTTTTCCAATTGGTCGATTAGACAAGGACAGCGAAGGTTTAATTTTCTTAACCGATGATGGCGATATTGTCAATAAAATTCTGCGCGAAGGCAATCAACATGAGAAAGAATATTTGGTGATAGTGGATAAACCCTTGGAAAAAGATTTTGGCAAAAAAATGAATCAAGGCATCCGAATAGACGGTGAAGCTACAAAATCTTGTAAAATTCAAGTTTTGGGTAAGCAAAAATTCAAAATCATTCTGACACAAGGGCTCAATCGTCAAATTCGTA
Source organism: Chitinophagales bacterium (assembly GCA_044338225.1). Lineage (GTDB taxonomy): Bacteria > Bacteroidota > Bacteroidia > Chitinophagales > JADJOU01 > CHPMRC01. The sequence continues at coordinate 4,487 of JBIILY010000024.1, read as the reverse complement.
GAATGTGTCAGTCTCTAGGATATAAAGTGCGATTTTTGCAGCGCGTTCGTATTATGGATATTCAGCTAGGAAATCTAAAGCTGGGCCGATGGCGAAATTTATCGCCTGTAGAAGTTGAAAATTTGGTTCAAAAAACAAAAAATTCAAAAAAGTAACGATTTTTCTTGTCATAAAATCAAATCCACTTAAATTTGCAGTATCAAACAATAATTAAAATTTTATCCAATCAATATGCACAACAAGTTTAGCCATTTAAGTTCCGAAGAATTAACGATATTGCACGAAACGCCTATGTTTGTTTCGTTGTTAATAGCCGCTGCCGATAATGAAATTGATTTTAAAGAGACAGAGTGGGCTGAAAAAGTTACTTTATTCCGAATCAAAACGGCGCATCATTCCTTGAGAGATTTTTATGCAAATGCACATAACGTAATTAAAGAATCGATGGCATTGAATTTGGATATGTTGCCCGATGCGTATGATGCTAGAATGCAGTATTTGTCGGATAAAGTGGCTCGTATCAATCCTATTTTACCAAAATTGGATGAAAATACAAAAGATAGATTAGTGGATAGTTTTCAATCTTTGGGATTGAGTATCGCTGAAATTAGTGGAGGTATGTTTAGTTTTTTCTCTCACAATCCCGATGAGGAAAAATGGTTGCATTTGCCTATGATTACAGTCTAATTACAAGCTATTGAAGTCGATTTTTGAGAAATTTTTATTTTCATTAACGGTACTTTTAGGCGTATACATTATACTTTTTTTTCTATTTCAAGTGTTGCCTATCAACTCTGCACAGAGTATGATAGGGCAGAGCAGTAATAAAGCTACCGAAGAAGCCATCGCAAAAGAGTTTCATTTGGACCAGCCACCTATGGTTCGATTATTGATTTCTTTAAATGAAATTTCACCCCTTAGCTATTTTTCAGAAGCTGAAAAAGCGGTTTTTGCGTGGGACAGCAATTTTTATGAAGGCATCAAATTGTTTTCAATTTCACAAAATGGACTGTATCTAAAATATCCTTATTTTGGCAAAAGTTTTCAAAATCAAGAGCGAGTGACTACCTTGCTGGCTCAGCGTTTTTTGAGTACGCTGGTTTTGGCGTTATGTTCCATTATTTTTGCTACCATAATTGGTGTTTTGTTGGGTATTTTGGCAGCCGTAAAGAAAAATACGTGGATAGACCAAGCTTGTTTGGCTTTTTCTGCTATGGGCATTTCGGCGCCTTCTTTTTTTGTGGCAATTTTGATTGCGCTCCTTTTTGGATATTATTTGAGTGAATGTACGGGACTGAGTTTCAAAGGTTCGTTGATAGAAATGGATGATTATGGCAATCGAATTTATGTTTGGAAAAATTTGATATTGCCCGTCATTGCATTGGGATTGCGTCCCGTTGCTATTCTTACCCAAATTACTCGTAATAGTATGCTGGACGTGTTGGGCGAGGATTATATTCGCACCGCAGTGGCCAAAGGCTTGAGTCCACGCATCGTGTTTTTTAAACATGCGCTAATCAATGCATTGAACCCTGTCATTACTTCGGTTTCGGGATGGTTTGGTAGCTTGCTAGCCGGCGCATATTTTATAGAAGTAATTTTTGATTATAAAGGATTGGGCAATTTGACGGTCAATGCGTTGATGAAATTTGACATTCCCGTGGTGATGGGCGCATCGTTGTATGTAGCCTTTACGTTTGTGGTCATTTCTTTTGTCGTAGACTTTTTGTATTTGATGATAGACCCTCGAATGCGAAAATAATTTTTATTGAAATAAGAAATAAGATATGAGTTCAACCATTGTAGCACTTTCTACACCGCAGGGATCTGGCGCTATTGCTGTCATAAGACTTAGCGGCAAAGAGTCCTTGACTATTTTGGATACTATTTTCTATGGAAAAATCCGATTGAGCGAGGCTTCGGGATATTCCATTCATTTTGGAGAAATAAGAGATAAGGAACTGTTGGTAGATGAAGTGTTGGTGTCTGTTTTCAAAAATCCCAAATCGTATACAGGCGAAAATGCCGCTGAAATTTCTTGTCACGGTTCGCCTTTTATCATACAGCGCATTATACAGCTTTTAATTGCTCAAGGTGCCGTATTGGCGAGTGCTGGAGAGTTTACACAGCGAGCTTTTTTGAATGGTAAATTGGATTTGTCGCAAGCAGAAGCGGTAGCCGATTTGATAGCCTCCGAATCCAAAGCCGCACACCAAATGGCTTTGACACAAATGCGAGGGGGCGTATCAAACAAATTGGCTTTGTTGCGAGAAGAATTGATAAATTTTACAGCACTGATTGAGTTGGAACTCGATTTTGGCGAGGAAGATGTGGAATTTGCGGATAGAAAAGAACTTCAAGATTTGATTTATAAGCTCAAATCGCAGTTAAACGACTTGATACAGAGTTTTGCGTATGGCAATGCTATTAAAAACGGGGTGCCTGTAGCCATTGTAGGAAAGCCCAATGCGGGGAAATCCACCTTGCTCAATGCCTTGCTCAATGAAGAGCGCGCCTTGGTGAGTGATATTCCAGGAACTACACGCGACACAATAGAAGAAATGATTCAGATTCAAGGAATTGTATTTCGTTTTATCGATACCGCAGGTTTGCGAGAAACTGATGATATTGTTGAGAATTTGGGTATAGAACGTACCAAAGAGAAAATAACACAATCGCAGATTGTAATTCATCTGTATGATATAAAAGAAGCCGAAGAAGCGCAAACGACCTTGCAGGAATTGATAAAAATGGATAAATCTATTATTCATTTGGCTAATAAAATAGATACCATCTCTGAATCTCAAAGGATTTTGAATGGTTTGGAAAATGAAAAAGTGAAGCGTCTTTCTATTTCTGCCAAATCACAAATGAATTTAGAGGACTTGAAACAAACCCTTTTTGAAATCATAGAAAAAGACAAGCCCAATACCGATGTCTATATAAGCAATGCGAGGCATTTGGATGCACTCAATAGAGCATTAGAAGCACTTTTACAACTTGAGAATGGCCTTACGCAAGGTATGACGGGCGATTTGCTTTCATATCATCTCAGAGATGCGCTTCGTTTTATAGGCGAAATTACAGGTGTAATCGATGTAGATAAAGATATTTTGGGGACGATTTTTGGGAAGTTTTGTATTGGGAAATAGTTTATATTCCTCAATTTGTCTCAAATACCATACAATGTTAATAACGAAAATGATAAATAGTGAAAAAAAAACTTTGAATTAAGAAAAAAGTATTATTTTTGCACCTCAATTTTAATAAGATTATGGCAAGAATTTGTGAATTAACAGGAAAAAAACCATTGAAAGGACATTATGTTTCTCATTCAAATGTAAAAACAAACAGACGTTTTTTACCAAATTTGAAAGTGAAGAAGTTTTTTGTGCCAGAATTAGACCAATGGGTTTCTTTGAAATTAAGTATGTATGCTTTGAGAATTATTGATAAAAAAGGAATTTATCAATATCTAAAAGAACTTGAAAACAAAGGAGAAGTTCAAATAAGATAATTATTTAATAAAATAAAATTAGAAAGAAATGGCAAAGAAAGCTAAAGGTAATAGAATCCAAGTAATACTAGAGTGCACAGAGCATAAAGATAGTAATATGCCTGGAACTTCAAGATATATTACTACCAAAAATAGAAAAAATACACCCGATAGAATTGAATTGAAAAAATTCAATCCTATTTTGAGAAAATATACTGTTCACAAAGAAATTAAATAATAAGATATGGCAAAGGTTTCAAAAAACGCCAAAACGAATCGTCAGGCACAAGAAGGATCAAAAGATTATGTAAAAGTAATCACTGCGGAAAAATCTGCTAAATCAGGTGCATACCAATTTAGAGAGAAAATCGTTCACAAAGACTTAGTAAAAGAATATTTGGATAGCAAAAAACAATAATCCATTTTATTTTTATTAAAATTATATAAAAGCTATCTCATCGAATCGAGATAGCTTTTTTTGTATATATTTGATTTTTATTTTCGTTAATGCTCAAACAAAAAGCCCTTGGTATTTTAAAGCAGTATTGGAATTATGATTCCTTTCGGCCTATGCAATGGGAAATTATTGATTCGGTATTGCATAAAACCGATACTTTGGCGCTATTGACTACTGGTGGCGGCAAATCTATTTGTTTTCAAGTGCCTGCTATGATGCAAGAGGGGCTTTGTTTGGTCGTTTCTCCTTTAGTGGCCTTGATGAAAGATCAAGTGATGCAATTGCGAAATAGAAAAATTCCTTCGGCATGTATATACAGCTCTATGCCTAAGGCGGATGTAAATAAAATTATAGATGGCTGTATAGATGGAAAAGTGAAATTTTTATATGTATCGCCCGAACGCATTCAATCCAAACCATTTTTAAATTATCTTCGTCAAATGCAAATTTGCATGGTAGCCATAGACGAAGCGCATTGTATTTCGCAGTGGGGATATGATTTTAGGCCATCTTATCTTCAGATAGCTGCTATTC
>JBIILY010000017.1:0-9491 GCA_044338225.1 Chitinophagales bacterium | reverse complement strand
ACTAAGCTAATTATTGAAGTTGTAAATGTGGGAAGTAGAGGCGATATATATAATGATTAATCTCTGATCTCTTCCTACTTGGCATAAGCTCCATTCGTGCCTCATTCAAGCTTGCGCCAATTTGGGGAGTGAGGTAACATTACCATATTTTTTTAATTAAAAATAATACAACACTAAGGCAAATTAAAAAATTAAACATAGTAATGTAGTGCATAGTTTCATCATTATATAAAAATACACTAAAGTATGGCATACATAATACTATAGTACATAACACTAAGTAGTTCAAATATTTTTTATAATAGAGTTGATTTAACAAGACAATAGTATAAATTGGAATATTAATTAGAATAAGTATTGGCTTAAATGCGCCCTCAAATTCATTATACCATGAAAAGAAACTTATACTATATGATAACATGCTACAAGAAAATAATCCTGCAATTATTAGTATTATGTGTAGATGTTTTTCTTTCATTTTAAAATCTAGGATTTAACATTATTTTATCAGTTCCAGCATCACTTTTACTACTACCTCCAGAAAAAACATTACCAATAGCACCCACTATTCCTTCAACGAGTTTTCCCGCCGTCGCTCGCGTCTCGCGAGTGACTTTAATAAAAGCGTCTCGCTTAAAATTTTTATTTTCATACATTTTCATTTCATTTAATGATACAAATATAACAATATTTAAAAATAGACTAAAATTTAATTTAGGACTTACATAAACTAAAAAAGCCTCGCTATAAATAGCGAGGCTTTTAAAATATTGTGGCGGCGACCTACTCTCCCACATTTTACTGCAGTACCATCGGCTTGGCAGAGCTTAACTTCTCTGTTCGGAATGGGAAGAGGTGGAGCCTCTGCAATATAGCCACCTAATCTTATAAATATTAGATCTTAGAACTGAGATTTTAGATATTAGACAAATTTTGTTGTTTTTTCCGAACTACTCCCAAAACAATTGTCTAACCCTCAATACTAGATACTTATATCTATTTATATTATTATTAACATAAATGGTAAGCAAGATATTTAAAAAATAAAAAAAATGAAAGTCTACGGGCAATTAGTACTACTCGGCTGAACACATTACTGTGCGTACACCTGTAGCCTATCAACGTCGTAGTCTACAACGACCCTTAAAAGAAAACTCATCTTGAAGTGGGTTTCGTGCTTAGATGCTTTCAGCGCTTATCCCTTCCAAGCATAGCTACTCTGCGATGCAGCTGGCGCCACAACAGATTCACCAGGGGCTTGTCCAAATCGGTCCTCTCGTACTAGATCCAGATCTTCTCAATTTTCTAACGCCCATCATAGATAGAGACCGAACTGTCTTGCGACGTTCTGAACCCAGCTCGCGTGCCACTTTAATGGGCGAACAGCCCAACCCTTGGGACCTTCTCCAGCCCCAGGATGTGACGAGCCGACATCGAGGTGCCAAACCCTACCGTCGATATGAGCTCTTGGGTAGGATCAGCCTGTTATCCCCGGCGTACCTTTTATCCTATGAGCGATGGCCCTTCCATACAGAACCACCGGATCACTATGTCCTACTTTCGTACCTGCTCGACCTGTCGGTCTTGCAGTCAAGCACCCTTATGCCATTACACTCTACGCACGGTTACTAAGCGTGCTGAGGGTACCTTTGAAAGCCTCCGTTACACTTTTGGAGGCGACCACCCCAGTCAAACTACCCGCCATGCAATGTCCTCCTTCTCGAAGTTAGATTCCAGATAGTAAAAGGGTGGTATTTCAACGTTGACTCCATCATACCTAGCGGCACAACTTCATAGTCTCCCACCTATCCTACACATTCAATACCCGAAATCAATGCAAAGCTGTAGTGAAGGTGCACGGGGTCTTTTCGTCCCATGACGGGTAATCGGTATCTTCACCGATACTCCAATTTCACCGGGCTCGTGGTTGAGACAGCGTCCAGATCATTACACCATTCGTGCAGGTCGGAACTTACCCGACAAGGAATTTCGCTACCTTAGGACCGTTATAGTTACGGCCGCCGTTTACTGGGGCTTCAGTCGAATGCTTCTCTTGCGATGACATCCTTCTTTAACCTTCCAGCACCGGGCAGGTGTCAGGCCCTATACTTCATCTTTCGATTTTGCAGAGCCCTGTGTTTTTGCTAAACAGTTGCCTGGACCTATTCTCTGCGGCCACGTTATCGCTAACATGGCGTCCTTTCTCCCGAAGTTACAGGACTAATTTGCCGAATTCCTTAACCACGGCTCACCCGAGCGCCTTAGTATACTCTACTTGACCACCTGTGTCGGTTTACGGTACGGATCTGTTACAACATAACTTAGAAGTTTTTCTCGAGAGTCGGCTACTACACATTATCACGCAGACCGAAGTCCTTGTGTACTATCGTACATCAGCTAGGTGGCGCATTTTACTACCACCCAATACCTTCGTACTTCAACCTACTATTCCGTCAGTAGGCAGTGCGTTCGCTCCTCTGTCACTCCATCGAATTATAACAAAGTACGGTAATATTTAACCGTTTCCCATCGGCTTCCCCCTTCGGGTTATCCTTAGGCTCCGACTAACCCTGATCCGATTAACGTTGATCAGGAACCCTTAGTCTATTGGCGAATAGGTTTTTCACCTATTTAATCGTTACTTATGCCTACATTTTCTTTTCTAACCAGTCCAGATATACTCACGTAATTCCTTCAACCCTGTTAGAATGCTCTCCTACCGATCACGTCTCTTGACGGATCCCGAAGCTTCGGTACTACATTTGATACCCGATTATTTTCCGCGCTCGATCACTCGACTAGTGAGCTGTTACGCACTCTTTAAATGAATTGCTGCTTCCAAGCAAACATCCTAGCTGTCTTAGCAATCGAACCTCGTTAGTTTAACTTAATGTAGATTTGGGGACCTTAGCTGTCGATCTGGGTTGTTCCCCTCTTGGCCGGTGACCTTAGCACCCCCGGCCTCACTGCTGCTACTATTATAAAGCATTCGGAGTTCATCAGGATTTGGTAGGCGATGAAGCCCCCTAGTCCAATTGGTAGCTCTACCTCTTTATAATATTACACAACGCTGCCCCTAAAGGCATTTCGGAGAGTACGAGCTATTTCCCAGTTTGATTGGCCTTTCACCCCTACCCACAAGTCATCCGGAAGCTTTTCAACGCTTATCAGTTCGGTCCTCCAGTGCATGTTACTGCACCTTCAACCTGCTCATGGGTAGATCACTCAGGTTTCGCGTCTACGCCCACTAACTTTCGCCCTTGTCAGACTCGGTTTCCCTTCGATTTCATACATCTGTGTATTTAACCTCGCTAGTGAGCAGTAACTCGTAGGCTCATTATGCAAAAGGCACGTCATCACCCCAATAAAGGCTCTGACCGCTTGTAAGCACACGGTTTCAGGTTCTTTTCACTCCCCTGCTTGGGGTTCTTTTCACCTTTCCCTCACGGTACTAGTTCGCTATCGGTCTCTCAGTAGTATTTAGCCTTACCAGATGGTGCTGGTGGATTCAGACAGGGTTTCTCCGGCCCCGCCCTACTCAGGATACAGTTAGGTAATACGAACATTTCTTATACAGGGCTATCACCTTCTACGGCTTTTCTTTCCAGAAAATTCTAATATATTCATATAGTCCACGTTACTGTCCTACAACCCCGATTCTGCACGCAAAATCGGTTTGGGCTATTTCCCGTTCGCTCGCCACTACTTAGGAAATCACTATTGTTTTCTCTTCCTACGCCTACTTAGATGTTTCAGTTCAGCGCGTTCGCCTTCTACTTTGTAGAATAACATGATCGCTCATGTTGGGTTGTCCCATTCGGATATCTACGGATCAATTTGTGTGTGCCAATCCCCGTAGCTTTTCGCAGCTTACCACGTCCTTCATCGCCTCTGAGAGCCAAGGCATCCCCCGTGTGCCCTTGTTGACTTTCGTCTCTTTATTTATATACAGCTTTTGCTCCGTATATAAACTTTTATTTCTTTTTATAATGTATCTAATCTTAGATACATCTTGCTTACCATTATGTCAATGAACTCTTTTTATTTTATAACTACTTTTCTTCGTTACAACCCTTTCAGATATTCCCGAAACGGAGTGCAAAGATAAAGAGCTTTTTTTTAATCATCCAAACTTTTTTTATCTTTTTTTTATTTTATACCCCTTTATCACCACAATTATCTCATTTTCAATAATAAAATAATTTGAAAAAAAATTATTTTTTCTTTAAAAAAACTCAAATCCTATATCATTTCGATATACTTTGCCATGAAACTGGATTAAATTTACAGATTGATAACTCAATTCTAACGCATTTTTTAATGAATTTCCCAGAGAAGAAATAGCCATAACCCTTCCCCCATTAGTAACACATTTAGAATCAATCGATTTGGTACCTGCATGAAACACAATACTCTCTTTGACTTTTTCAAGTCCTGATATCTCAAACCCTTTTAAATAAGCTTCTGGATAGCCATTGGATGCTAGCATTACCGTAGCACAATGCTGATTGGATATATTAACTTCAAAATTTTCCAATGAAAATCCAATAGAACCTAACGCATCAAATCCTGCCACTTCTGATTTATCTTCTACACCCGCCCAAAACATTTCAATGAGATCACTTTCTATTCGAGGCATCAATACTTCGGTCTCGGGATCGCCCAATCTACAATTGTATTCTATAACTTTGGGTTGTCCATCTACATTGATCAATCCAAAATAAATAAATCCAAAATAGGGCATATTGTCTTCTTGAAGTCCTTTAATAGTTGGCTCAATTACTTGCGTTTTTACTTTTTCTTCCATCTCCTTATCTACAAAAGGTACGGGAGAAATACATCCCATACCGCCTGTATTCAACCCTATATTGCCTTCAAAGCGTCTTTTATAGTCTTTGGCATTGGGGAGCATAACATATTTTTTACCATTGGTAAATACAAACATTGAGAATTCAATGCCATCCAAAAACTCTTCGAGCACCACTTTTGCGCTACTCACTCCAAATTTTTGATTTTGTATAAAGTCAATCAATGTTGATTTTGCTTCTTCCTTATTAGTAGCAATTACAACGCCTTTTCCTTCTGCCAAACCATCGGCTTTGATCACATAAGGCGCATTTTTGGTTTCAAACCAATGAAAACCCTCTTCTATATTGTCACGATTTACTTCAATATATTCGGCGGTAGGAATATGATGTTTTTGCATAAACTCCTTGGCAAAGGCTTTACTTCCTTCCAATTGAGCCGAAACTTGAGAAGGAGCTATTACAAGAATCGATTTATTGGATTTGAAATAATCCCAAAGTCCATGAACTGCTGGCAATTCGGGGCCACACACTATTATATGTACTTGATGGTCAACACAAAATGTATTGATAGCCTCAAAATCTAAAATACCAAGGTCCACATTAATGCCATACTGAGCAGTACCTCCATTTCCGGGTGCTATATATAATGTATCACAATGTTTTGATTGTTTTATTTTCCATGCCAATGCACTTTCTCTTCCACCAGAGCCTAAAAGCAAGATATTCATATTTATTTTTTAAAGTTTGTTTGATTTATTTGATAAAAAAAAATGCAGCACTTTTGAAAGTACTGCATTTATGTGTTTATTATTAAACTAGATACTTGCGTTTAACAATTCTACTATATCTAGAACTTGAACCTCATCTTGCTTTTCGGCAGATTTGACACCGTCTTGTAACATCGTTGTACAGAAAGGACAATTAGCTACAATAATATCTGGATTCTGAGCCAAGGCTTCATTTGTTCGTTCTATATTAATTCGATCTTTTCCATTTTCTTCTTCTTTGAACATCTGAGCGCCACCTGCACCACAGCATAATCCATTTTTTTTGCTTCGTTTCATTTCATATAAATCCATATCTAACGCTTCCAATACTTTTCTAGGTGCTTCATAAATACCATTAGCTCTTCCTAAATAGCAAGAATCATGGTAGGTTATTCGTTTACCTTTGAATTCGGAGGCATCTTGAATTTTGATTTTTCCTTCGTCTATCAAATTCTGTAGCAATTCGGTATGATGAATTACGTCATACATTCCACCAAGCTCAGGATATTCATTTTTCAAGGTATTGAAACAATGCGGGCAGGTCGTAACGATTTTTTTGACTTCATAGCCATTCAAAATTTGAATATTTTGATACGCCATCATTTGAAATAAAAATTCATTACCTGCACGCTTGGCTGGATCGCCGGTACATGATTCTTCAGAACCTAAAATAGCAAACTTCATGCCCACTTTCGTCAAAATCTCTGCAAAACTTTTTGTAATTCTTTTGGCTCTATCATCAAAGCTGCCAGCACAACCCACCCAAAACAAAATTTCGGGGCTTTCACCTTGTGCTAAATAATCAGCCATTGTTTTTACTTGTATCATAATCGTTTTTTTAATTTACAGCCCAATTGCCTCTATCCGAAGGAGAAAACTTCCATGGCGCGCCATTATTTTCAATATTTCCAAACATGGCATTCCATTCTTGAGGGGAATTGCTCTCTTCCATGATTAAATTTCTTCGCAATTGTAAAATGATGTCTAAAGGAGAAATATTGACTGGACATTCTTCCACGCAGGCATTGCAAGTAGTACAGCCTCTCAACTCTTCAACGGAAATATAATCGTGCAATAATTTTTTGCCATCATCAACAAAACTGCCATTTTTTTCTATATTTTTACCCACTTCTTCCAATCGATCTCTTGTGTCCATCATGATCTTTCTAGGAGAAAGTAACTTGCCCGTCATATTGGCTGGACAAGCAGAGGTACAACGTCCACATTCGGTACAAGAATATGCATCCAATAGATTTTTCCATTTCAAATCCATTACATCTTTTGCTCCAAATTTGATTTCATCGGCTGAGGTATTAGTAGCTTTTTCTGGCTCCATCATACCTATGATTTCATTGTGAATCTCGGGCATATATGCCATATATCCTTTGGGATGGTCGCTGCTAAAATACGCATTGGGAAATGCAAGCATGATATGCAAATGCTTTGAAAAAGGCAAATAAATAATAAATCCAAAAATACCAATTACGTGTCCCCACCAACCTAATTTTGAAAGGAATATCTTGGTTAATTCATCGGTATTGGCAAATAAAAAAGATAGCTTGCTGCTCAATAAATACTGCCCAGTATTGGTTTCGTCAGCGCTATTCATCAAGAATATACAAAAAACTAAGAAAATTTCACCAATCAAGATGATATTGGCGTCTTTTGTAGGCCAGCCTTTGAGCTCGGACATTGTAAAACGAGGCAATTTCAATAAATTTCTACGAGATAAAAATACAAATGTAGCAATCAGTGCCAATAAAGATAATATTTCGATGAAATTTATTAATCCAATATACAAAAATTCAATATTTAGATTTTGGAATACATGTCCCATAAAACGATGTGTATCAAAAATGCCATCTATAATAATTTCAAATAATTCTATTTGCGTAAAAATAAAAGCCAAGTAGATAAAAAAGTGAAATATTGCGGGAATAGGGCGACTGAACATTTTCTTTTGTCCCAATGCTATTAATACCATATTTTTCAATCTATCCAAAGCCGAATTGGATGGTGTCCAAGCTGTTCCTAGCTGTATATTCAAATAAATTCTTCTAAATCTTTTGAAGGCTAGAAAAGAGATACTAGCCAAAAATATTGAAAACGCAATAGATGAAATTGAAAACATGTTTTAAGATTTTATTTCAAAATAATTTTATCCTTGTTCGACAGCTATTTTTGACAATACCAACTCATTTCGCTCCATAAACTGAGTATCTACCGATTCTTTTCCTTCTTTGCTTCTCAAAACTCTTGAAAATAAATCGTATCGATCTTGAAATAAAAAGTTGAAAAACAAACGGAACCAAGAAGGATGATATTCCAACGTAGAATAAAAATCGGGTGCAATTTTTTCGAGCTCTGGCAAACGGCTCCAAGCGATGTTTGGAAAATCGTGGTGCTCATTGTGAAGACCTACATGTAAACTGGGTACATTCAAGCTGCCTTTGTAATTGAAAGATTCTTGAGGATTTCCTTCAGGGGTATAATGTTCTTGAATCCAACGTGCGCCTAACGGATGTAATCCAATAGAAAATGTAAAACTCATAAATAAATAGAATACAGAGTTGACCCCAAATGTCTGCCACATAAAGACTGCAAAAGCTACATTACAAATAGTATTGACAATAACCCAGCTATTCCACATTTTGATTTTTTTCAATCTAAAAGGTCTAGAACCTTGTACGAGAGGGAAAAAGAACAACCACAATGCTTTGAAAAAAGGATTGTTTTTGACAAAACGAGCCTCTTTGTAATATGGTAAATCCGCATCAAATTCATAATCTCCTTGATGTGCGTGATGTCGAATATGATATACTTTGAATCCTTCGGCAGATGGAAAAATACTCACTAAATCTACCAAACAAGCTGCAAAACGATTCCAGATTTTAGAAGTAAATACGGCATTGTGCGAACATTCGTGAATGACAACAAAGGTAGAATGATTGAAAAATGCTCCAAAAAAGTAAGCTATCAACATAGCCAACCACCAATATTGTTGAAATCCTGCCATCCCCATTACGGCAGCTAAGGTGGTTTGGAAAAACAAAATAGAAAATATCACATACATGGTACGTGGTTCTGCACCAAATAATTTGCGAATTTCAGGATATTTTGCAAGCATTGCTTTGGCTCTACCTGGATGTGGTTGATTTGCTTCAGAGTAAAAAAAATCTGTTTTTGCCTGTACCATTTTTTTAAAATTTATTATGCAAATATAATTATATTGAGATTAATTTAGATTATTTAATTAGAGTGAGTTAGATTTGAGAAATTAGAAATTAGATTTTAGACATGTGATTTGTGATTAGTAACAAGTGATTTTAATCTTGGTTGTATTATGTTTTATATGTAAGGACGAAAGATTTTTCGCCCCTACAAGTAATAATATTTTGGATTATTAATTCCTATCATTTTTAAAGACCAAAACGATATAACTAGCCCGGATAGAAGCGATAGGTCGTAGACTGCGAGTGCCATGGTGATGGGCTGGCGGATTCTGGAGCCTTTGGGCGGAAGAACACGCAAAGCCATAGCACCGCGTGCAACTCCAGACTGCGCACTACAAGCGAATAGCCGGCTGAAATTAGATGAAAGACCTGCACTTTTTGCTCCTTTAAATTAATAAAGTTGGTGGAAAATAATGATAGCGAACAAAATGAATTAAATTTTTGTTTGTACCTTTGTCGTATAATTTATCGTCTTATTTCATTGAGAAAAGTAATTAAAAATGACCGAAAATCAAGTTTTACAAGCATTGAGCAAAGTTCAAGAACCCGATCTAAAACAGGATTTGGTTACCTTGAAAATGATAGAGAACATTAAAATTGAGGGCAATCATATTTCATTTGACATCAAATTGACCACGCCTGCGTGCCCACTCAAAGAATTGATTCATAATAATTGTGTGGCG
>JBIILY010000296.1:0-2500 GCA_044338225.1 Chitinophagales bacterium | reverse complement strand
GTTTTCATTTTCGGTATTCAATACTTCCTTGTTTGAACCTTCCCAGTTTTTTTCGCCTTCAAAGAAATAGACAATTTTGTCGCCTATGCCTATTACGGAGTTCATGTCGTGGGTGTTGATGACCGTAGTGATGTTAAATTCTCTTGTAATTTCTTGAATTAACTCGTCAATAACAATTGCGGTTTTTGGATCTAAGCCCGAATTGGGTTCGTCGCAGAAAAGATATTTTGGATTCAGTACAATAGCACGTGCCAAAGCCACACGTTTCATCATCCCTCCCGATATTTCCGATGGGTATTTTTTATTTGCATTGACTAGATTAACTCTATCCAAACAAAAGTCTACTCGAGCTTTTTTTTCGGCATAGGTCATATTGGTAAACATATCCAAAGGGAATTTTACATTCTCTTCAATAGTCATAGAATCGAATAAAGCATTTTTTTGAAATAGCATGCCCATTTCCTTTCTTAAAACCGATTTTTCTTTTTGATTCATCGGTACAATATTTCTATTGTCCAATTGGATAATGCCTTTTTCGGGAGTAACCAATCCTACCAGGCAATTCATAAAAACGGTTTTTCCTGCGCCACTTTTTCCTATAATCATATTGCATTTACCCGCCTCAAAAACCGTGCTGATGCCTTTGAGTACGCGTTGGTCGCCAAATCTTTTTTCTACATTATCTACTACGATCATTTTCTATAATTAAAGCATGATAAATGCGATTAAGAAATTAGCAATTACAACGGCTATCGAGCTCATAACTACAGCTTCGGTACTGGCTTTCCCCAATTCTAATGCGCCGCCTTTTACATAAAAGCCTTTGTAGCAAGAAATGGAAGTGATTAAAAACGGAAAAACGATCGATTTTACAAACATCACTGTGACGTAATGCGAACGAAAATCATCTTGTATCCCAAAAATATATTCATCGGTACTGTAGAATCCGCCCATTTCGCCTGCATACATCCCCCCAATTGTCCCTAAAATCATGGCTAAAATAACTAATGAAGGCACGATCAGAACTCCACCCGCAATTTTTGGGCCTACTAAAAATGAGGTCGTGTTTACGCCCATGATATCCATCGCGTCTATTTGTTCGGTAATGCGCATAGTGCCAAGCTCTGTAGCGATATTTGAACCAATTTTTCCTGCTAATAATAGGGCTGTGATCGTTGGAGCTAATTCCAAAATCATACTATCGCGCACCATACCACCCATCCACCACATGGGGATGATACTAATTTCTATAAGTTTGTAGCTAAATTGAACGGCAGTAACGGCTCCAATAAAAACAGATACAATAGCAATAATGCCAAAAGAACCTACGCCAATGTCATACATTTGCCTTACGGTTTCTCTCCAATACATAGAAATTTTCTCGGGTTTTGAAAAAATAGACAAAAGCATTGATATGTATTTGCCAAAACCTTCTATATAACTGAGAAAAAACATGCTGATTTATTGAAGTATATTGAATCTAAATTCGTCCAAAATTAAAAAAAGGCAAGTTACTTATATCGCACCGCTACAACCATTTACCCTTGCTATATTCCTATCCTGGGGGAGTCAACAGGAGCTGGTCGTATAAGACTTGCCGACTGCAAAAATATCACATTTTTTATTTATCAATCAATATTTTTTCAATTTTGATGATTTTATCTTCAAATTTAAACCCAATGTAATAAATACCCTTGCTAATTTCTTGCAATGATACGTTGTTTTTATCTGCCTTAAGGTCTGATTTTAAGATCGTTTTCCCTTCCAAACTATAGATTTCCATTTCTACTGGAATAGGTGTTTCTATGGTTACATATTCCTTTGCTGGATTTGGATACCACTTGATATCGTTCATCGTAGCTATTTGTATACTTGTAGGATTGGTAGGTTTATTTTTCACATATACTATTGATACGCCTGTGGCTTTACAACCAAATGAAGTCGTAGCAGTCAATGTGTACACGATATTTGAATCGGGCTTAGTCGTCATGGTTTTGTTATTGGCTCCTGATACAATATAAGTCGTTGGCGTCCAAGTATAGGCATCATTACCCGTTGCACTGATTTTTAAACTATCCCCTCGTGTAATTGTAGAAATTTGAGGGGAAATAGAAATGGTTGGTAATGTATTTACCGATACATTCACTTTGTTTGAGCCATTACATCCCAGCGCAGAAGTTCCTGTAATATTGTATTCCGTCGTATTTCTAGGAAATAGGAAGAATGTTGAATCATTTGAATTGCTTAAATTATAGATTGGAGAAATACTATATGTTTTAGCGCCTTTTAGATTTAATTTTACCGTATCGTTATTACAGATACTGTTGTTAGTTTTATTTGAGGTATAAGTTACGACAGGAGAACTCGCTGGTGTCAAGGTTATGGTTTTTGTACCGGTACATCCTGATAACACTCCTGTAACCGTAAGTGTTAATGGTGAAGTAGTCGTTGCATTCACGATATTACTCGTGGCATTATCCACGGCACTCGCTGGAGACCA
>JBIILY010000294.1:0-2532 GCA_044338225.1 Chitinophagales bacterium | reverse complement strand
AGCAAGCAATAAAATCAATCTATCTTTGATTGTTGATGCTCATAAATCATGGGATAGCAAATTATTTACATTCTTTAATCTAAAAAGCTTATTTTTTGATAAATTAGCTGGAAGCAAAGAACTTAGATTAGCTATAGCAGCAGGCAAAACCGAAGATGAAATCCGAAAAACATGGATTCCAGACTTAATTGCGTTTAATTTATTGAGAAAACGATATTTATTGTACGAAGATTTCCCCAATCCTTTTAAATAAGCGATTTGAATAAACTAAAATTACCGTTCACCTTTCTACTTTTAATCTTTTGCATTTTCATGAATGCTCAATTATTGGATTTGCCTCTAAAAGCAGAAGTAGGAATTGCTGGAAATTTTTGTGAGTTGCGAGGTAGTCATTTTCATACAGGTATAGATTTTAGAACGCTAGGCACCGAAAATTTGTCTGTATACACTGCAGCGGAAGGTTTTGTATCTCGCATTGTCATTTCATCCACAGGCTATGGAAAAGCACTCTATATTTCCCATCCAAGACTAGGCTTAACAACTTTGTACGCCCACCTCAATTCATTTTCGCCAAAAATAGAAGCTTTGATTTCAAGAATCCTCAATGAACGAGAAATCAATACCATTGATACTACATTTTCAAAACCTTTTTTATGGGTTCGAAGAGGTGAAGAAATAGGATTTTCGGGCAATACAGGCAATTCCTTTGCACCGCATTTACATTTTGAAGTACGAAATACAGCTACCGAAGTAGTGTACAATCCCGAACCTTATTTCAAGCAAATAGCAGACAAAATACCTCCTCTACTCCCCAAATTATATCTTTTTGATTTAGAGAATCATACGCCAAAATTTATTAGAGAAATTGATGTAAACGAAAAAGGAAAAAACTTGGCAATCGATGTGGAAAGTCTTGGAATTGGAATTTCTGCCAAGGATTATTATACGGATAAAAACAATGTCATGGGCATTTATTCGGCCAAGCTCTATGAGGGCTACAATCCTCTTTTTCAAATACAATTTGACAGTATATCATTTTCAAATACAAGCCAAGTAAAAACCGTAAGCGAATATAATTATCCTCAAATCAAAGATTGCTATAAACTTTTCAACGAAAAATGCTCAAACAATATGTTTGAAAATCCCAGTAATGGTTATTTGCTTTTCAATCCCAATGAAACCAAAAAAGTAAAAATAGAAATTTCGGATTATCAAGGAAATCAAAATTATATTCATCTACTAATTCGATATGTTCCCAAGCCTAATGCGATGCAAATAGATAAAGATCCCAATTTAATAACCATAAATTGTGATAATGAAAATATAATTCAATCTCCATTTTACAAAATAGAATTGCCGCCAAACACCTTTCCTTTCGATCAAGATTGGAAGCATTCATTGAAAATGAAGATGGATTCCACGCCTTATTTAAGTCTTTTTGAAGAGAATACGCCGTGTTTGAAGCCTTTTTCGGTTTCTTTTAATCGTAATAATTTTTGTCTACAATGTGATTGGGAAAAATATATAGCCGTTCTCAATGCGATGACTCATAAAAAAACGATACCGCTTTTCTGGACCGATTCTACCTTTATCGTTAAAGGTCTCAAATCCTTTGGAACGATTGAATTTATTAAAGATACAACGCTCCCTAGCATTTCTACTCCTGTTATAAAAAACAATAGAATAGAATGTAAAATCAAAGATTTGGAGTCAGGAATTAAAACGTATAATGGCTATATCAATTCAAAATGGCATCGATTGTATTATGACGAAAAAAATGATATTATTTTTTTTGATGGATTGAAAAATGATAATCCAAAGAAGAACAACATTTTATTGGAAATAGAAGATAAAGTCGGCAATAAAAAAACGCTAGAAACCGAACTTTTTTTCTAAAAATTAAATTTATATATGTAGCTTTGGGTTGTAAATAGAAAGTCCAATATGAATGAAAAAATAAGACAATTTTTCAATTACATACAATACGAAAAAAGATTGTCTAATCATACGGTTTTGGCTTATACCAATGATATCAATCAATTTCAAATCTATCTCAAAGCCGAGTTTCAAATTGATAATATCTTAGAAACCCAATTTCAAATGCTCCGCTCATGGATTGTCCATTTGATTGATTTGCAAGATTCGGTTTCTACCATCAATCGAAAAATTTCTTGCCTCAAATCTTTCTTTAAATTTTGTCTAAAAAATAATTGGGTAGCTGTAAATCCTACGGCAAAGTTGACACGCCCAAAAATGCCAAAACGTATTCCAAAACAAGTAGAATTCACCAAATTGATGGATCTAAAAGACTTTCTACAAGAACAATCTAAAGACAATCAATACAATACATACCGAGATTACTGCATGTTTATGACGTTTTATAGCTGCGGACTTAGACGAAGTGAACTCATAGAGCTGAAATGGTCCGACATTGATTTCACAAAAAAAGAGTTAAAAATTTTGGGAAAAGGCAACAAAGAGCGATTTGTTCCGTTGCATTCTGAAATGGCCGTAATATTGAAGCGATACCAA
>JBIILY010000293.1:0-2548 GCA_044338225.1 Chitinophagales bacterium | reverse complement strand
AGCGCCAATATGATAGAGCATTGAATCGTCAAGTATCAAAAAACGGTCGTGGCTGCTTTTGTTTTCTATAAGATCTATATTTGGGTATTGTTTATTGTGTTTTTCTATATCTTTTTGGAGAACTGCGTGTAAGCGCGTATGCACAGTACATATTACTCCTTTTTTTCGTTTGCTCAAAAGCATTAATGTATTTTCATCTACATAATTATCTACCAAAAGAATACTTTTTTGGGCTTGCTTGACAAGGTCGCTAGCAAAAACATGTGCATCAAATAGCTGACCTTCAAAAAAGATTCCTTGTTTGGGTGGCAGATCTTTTTCTAGAGCTTTGAGTATCTGCTCCAATTTGCTATCGGTTTGAAGTTGTTTGATTTCCAAACCCTCCAATCTTTGAATGACTCCTTGTAAATTCGTCAAAGTTTTGCGCATCGCTACAAAGGCTTGAATGATTTGAATACTTACTTTTACAGCAATATCACTTCTCAAAACAGCAGAGAGCATAGATACGCCTTGTTCTGTAAAAACATAGGGTAAATATTTTCTGTGTTTTCCTTTCCCAGTTTCTAAGGTCACAAATTGTGATCTTAAAGAATGCCATTCAGTATCTATTAGCTGAAAACAAAAGTTTTCGGGGAACCTTTCACTATTTCTTTTTACCGCTTGGTTTAAAACTCTTGGTTCCACATTATACATTTCAGCCAAATCGCTATCCAACATTACCTGTACCCCTCTAATAGTAAAAATTTTATTTTCTATCTTTTTAATGCTTATTTCCATAATAATCGGTTTGCTTTCAAATTATTTAATGACAAAAATAAAAAGAAATTCATGTGTGTTAAACATTTTTTTCAAAGTTTTCTGAGATTCCCGATAAATTTTCTGAAAGCATACAAACTTGTACAGTTCTTTCTTGCATGAGGGATAGCAACGAGTAGCTTAGAAGCGTAGCGGAGGACTACTCGTGTATAGCCCGACCTCGACGAAGAGGCTTATAAGGATTATATATTAATAAAGCATACGATTTAGCCTCTTTGACGAGTGCATGCCCAAAAAAAGTCTTTATAATTTCAGACTTTACTTTCGCTTGCTTTTTCGCCAGTCCCAAGGTGCTGTGGGATTGGGATCTATCCAGAGGCCTATTTTGGATGCTCTAGCTTTTTGTTCGAGTACGTCATAAGACATATCTTTTGAATATTTCTTAAAATGCCATGCCAGTCCATTGGATACCAGCGCTTGATTGAGGCATTGATTATTGACATAGACCGAGGCTATCATTCGGCCGCTTCTATCGCGTCGGGCGGTTTCAACTATTTTCACCGTTTTGCCAAAGCAAAAATTGGAGGCAAACTGTTTGGCGCGCATCCCAAAGGCTTGCTTTTTTTCGGGACAATCTACATGTGCCAGTCTTATGGTTTCTTGTACATTGCCATCTAGCAATACCACAATAGTGTCACCGTCTTTGACGCCTACTACTTTGGCATCAAATGAAGCGAATGGTGTGCCTAGGACTATCCATAGATATATCAGTACTATCATTATTCTACTTTCAACATGCGTTTGCTCACACTATGCGCACTAAAATAGCCGTAACAGCCACCCGAGATATTGCTGCTAGGATTGGCTGGTGCTGCCGCTTGATTATTGACAAGCGTACTGTTTTGGAGCAATACAGTCCAATAGGTAAAATTGGGCTTGTCTATAGTCAATAGATAAAATGCTACCGAGTCTCCTTTTCGCACGAATTGATTATTGGCAGTCAGGCTAAATTTAGAACCATTTATTAATCTATCTTCAAATACATATTGAAAATCCTTGCTGGTATTTTTGGTCAAATTTTCAACATAATAGCGATAATAGTTGTTTTGTGAAGCGGGATCGTTGATACGTGCCGCTATTAATTTTTCATTATCCTTTGATCCAAAAAACGTCCAGCTGTAGAGGCTATCCACTTCTACTTTGGGCTGCATGGTGCTCTGCGCCGTGTAGGTTTGGCCTCTATACACCACTTTCATGTAATAGGTATTCCCTACTTTGGGCGTGAATGTATTGGAAGAAAAATATCCATCTACACTCACAAAGGTTTTGGCCATAGGGAAAAAATTACCTTCATTATCTTTGATTTCAATTGAATCGGGGTTTACCATTACTATCGAATCGTTGTTGTTAAAAGGCTTGGACATAGAAAAAATACCCACGGCTTTATTTTCATAATCATCGATATAGCATTCTATAATCAATTTTTCTTCATGATTGCCAAGACTTACATCTATTTTTTCGGTACACGAAAACAGCAGTGAAACCAGACTTATCGTCCATAAAATTTTATTCATATTATTTATCTTCATTGGGTTTGCTTTTTGGAGAGAATTTAAAATTATAGGTAATAGAAGGCACAAAACGGAAAAGATACGTCTTTTCGGCATAGGTTTGTCCTTGATCATCGGATTTAAAATCAATTAAATACGCATTTTTAGTACCTAATACATTATAAATGGAGAAATTGAGTCCATGCTCATAGTGTTTTGATTTTTTCAAATCCCAATTCAAT
>JBIILY010000292.1:0-2550 GCA_044338225.1 Chitinophagales bacterium | reverse complement strand
ACAAGGTGTAATTAAGATTGCATTAAAATATGATCCAGTTTCAAAATTACCAATGATAAAACAATTGAGAAGATTGAGTAGACCAGGATTAAGAAGATACGCACCAGCAAATGAAATTCCAAGAACATTATCGGGTTTGGGTATTACGATATTGAGTACTCCAAAAGGTGTAATTACCGATAAAGAAGCAAGAAAATTGAATGTTGGCGGCGAATTGATTTGCGCAATTAGTTAATTTTAAATAAATAATATTAAAATACATAATTATGTCTAGAATTGGAAAAATGCCTATAGAATTACCTAGTGGTGTTGAAGTAAAGATAGAAAAAAGCTCTAATATTGTTACTATAAAAGGTAAAATGGGTGAAATATCTCAAAAAGTAGATAGAGATATTATCATACAAGTAGAGGAGAACACTCTTACAGTAGAAAGACCTACTGAACAAAAAAGACACAAAGCTATGCATGGATTATATCGTTCATTGTTGAACAATATGGTTATGGGTGTATCTCAAGGATTTAAAAAACAAATGGAATTGGTAGGGGTAGGTTATAGAGCCACAGCTACAGGTCAATTATTAGAATTGGCACTTGGTTTCTCGCATCCAGTTGTTTTTCATTTGCCACAAGAAATTAAGGTAACAGCTGAAATGCCAAAAGGACAGCCACCTTTAATTACATTGGAGTCATATGATTTACAATTATTGGGTCAGGTTGCATCTAGAATTAGAAAAGTAAGACCACCTGAGCCATATAAAGGAAAAGGTATTAGATTTGTAGGAGAAGTTATTAGAAGAAAAGCTGGTAAATCAGCATCTAAGAAATAATAAAATTATTTAGGAAAAGGTAAATATTTTTAAAATGATAAGTAAAAAACAGAGAAGAGTAAAAATTCACTCTAAAATACGTTCAAAAATTTCAGGAACTGAAGAGATGCCAAGAATGTGCGTATTTAGAAGTAATAAGCAAATATATGTTCAGTTGATTGACGATATTAATGGTAATACATTGGTTTCGGCTTCTTCTAAAGAGTTGGATGCTAACACAAACAAAACAGAGATTTCTGCATTGGTTGGAAAAAAGATAGCTGAGAAAGCATCTTCTAAAGGTATTGATAAAGTAGTGTTTGATAGAGGTGGATTTCTTTATCATGGAAGAGTCAAAGCTTTGGCTGAAGCTGCTAGAGAAGCAGGTCTTAAATTTTAATTTTATTAAATAGATTGTAATATGTCAAATAAGAATATTCAAAAAATTAAAGCGAGCGAAATTGAGTTGAAAGAAAAAGTTGTGGCTTTAAGAAGAGTAACTAAGGTTACGAAAGGAGGACGTCACTTCAGCTTTTCAGCTACAGTAGTTGTAGGAAATGGAAATGGTGTTGTAGGTCATGGATTGGGTAAAGCAAAAGAAGTAACAGACGCAATCCAAAAAGGAATAGATGATGCTAAGAAAAATTTAATTACAGTTCCAGTAATGAATGGTACTATTCCACACGAGCAACATGGCAAATTTGGGGCAGGTAAAGTTTTGATAAAACCAGCAACAAATGGTACGGGAGTTATTGCAGGTGGAGCTATGAGAACAGTATTGGAAAGTGCGGGTATTCATAACGTATTGGCAAAATCATTGGGAACTTCAAATGCAAATAACGTAATTAAAGCAACATTTGATGCGTTGTCAAAATTGAGAACACCATTTATGATCTCTGGTCAAAGAGGTGTGAAAATGGAGAAAATATTTAATGGATAATTGTATAAATATAAAGATATGTCTAAAGTAAGAATTACCCAAGTTAAAAGTTCTATTGATAGAAGTAAAGATCAAAAAGATACTTTAATTGCATTGGGATTAAAAAAATTAAATAGAAGTGTAGAATTTGAATTGAATCCTCAATTAGAAGGAATGATTAATAAAGTAAAACACTTATTAAAAGTAGAAGAAATATAAAGATAATTTGTAAATAGATTTTAACAATATGAAATTACATCAGTTAAGACCAGCTAAAGGTGCTGTTAAAAGTTCAAAAAGAATAGGTAGAGGTCAGGGTTCAGGAAAAGGTGGAACTTCAACAAAAGGTCATAAAGGAGCTCAGTCTCGTTCTGGATATTCTCAAAAAAGAGGATTTGAAGGAGGTCAAATGCCTTTGCAAAGAAGATTGCCTAAAAAAGGATTTAAAAACTTCAATACTATTGAGTATGTACCGTATAACTTTGCTAGAATTAATGATTTAGTAGCAAAATATGGTTTGACTGAATTTTCTTTTGAAGCTTTAAGAGCATTGAAATTAGTAGGACAATTTGATAGAATTAAAGTTTTGGCTAATGGAGAATTGGCTACAAACCTGAATTTTACTGTTCATGCTATGAGTGCTAAAGCTAAAGAAGCTATTGAATCTAAAGGAGGAAGCGTTACAATTATATAATCATACTTAATAGATTATTAAAATGATAAAACTAGAAACGTTAAAAAACATTTGGAGTGTAAAAGAATTGAAAAAGAAAATTCTTTTTACACTTGCGATGTTATTGATATATAGAATAGGTACACATATTG
>JBIILY010000291.1:0-2551 GCA_044338225.1 Chitinophagales bacterium | reverse complement strand
TTTACTTCTATTTGAGCATTCAATTCAAAATTATAAAGTAAAAAAGTGAAAAAAAATAGTAAGTGTCGCATGTGTTTGGTATTATTTTCTAAATGAATTTTAGTTTTAATTAATCACAAATATATTGTAATTTTCTTTTTGAGTTAAACTTATAATCTATTTTACAACTACTCCATCCACACAAACGCTCGGCTCGTATCTTCTTGTATAAGCAAATTTTGATTTTCAGTCAATTGGATTTCATTTTTCATTTTATTTCTATAATAGAAGCCCATATTTTTGGATAGAATTATTGGAGATTCAAATTGTCTTTTCTTTTTCCAATAAGGTTTGTTTTCTTTGCACAAGATGAGGTATTGGGGATGCTGCGAAGTGTCTATGCCTATTTTCATAGGAATTTTTATAAATTTTGTGTGCAGCGGTACTTTTTGAATGCTATCTATATGATGCAGACATACAAAAGGCCTAATGCTAAAATCGTATGTTTTTTTATCCATACTATCTGCAAACAAAATGAAATGATTTTGGTGCTTGTATCCAAAAGCAGTCTTTTTTCGCATATTAAATAGAATCCAGCCGTTTTGTTCTCGTGCTTGATGCTTATGAATCAAGACACTCCCCCAAAATAGAATAAAACAAAATCCACAGGCATATAAACTACTTTTCGTCTTTTGAATCATAAATTTGATACATAAGTAAACCAAAACAGTAAGTACAAGTGTCTGAAAAACATTGAGATATAAATTGTCTATAAAGGCAAATGGAATTTTTTCAAAGAAAGATATAATCCCATTTTGTAGCGAGAGTAGCTTGTCTATAAACCATCCCAATGCAATTCCGATAAACTTAATTTTTGAAAACACTAAGAAAATATAGCCTGTACAGAGTATTCCGAAAGAAATTGGAACTACAAAAAGATTGCTGAGCATGCCCAATAATGAAAATTTATGGAAAAAGAAAATGGACAGTGGAACGGTAGCAGACCATGCCGCAAAAGAACCGCTGGCTATTTCCCATATCTTGATGGTAATCCAATTCTTAAATTCTAGTTTTTGAAATATTTTTCGATAAAAAAGCATCAATCCAAGTACCGACTGATAGGAAAGCAAAAATCCTATATCAAATAGTTGATTGGTATCGTATAATAAAATGATGGCGGCTGTAAAAAAAAGAATGTTGAACGTATTGGGTCTTGAATGGGTTACATTTTTGAGGTCTACAAAAAAGAGCATTAAAAAACTTCTAAATACGGGCGGACTAAAGCCTGTAATCAACGCATAACCAAAGCACAGCATTTGTTTTGCGAAAAAGGATGCATATTCAAATCGTTTGGGAAGGCGTTTGAATAACAAGCTCAACATAAAGAAAAATACCGCAAAATGAGTTCCTGAAACTGATAAAATATGAATCGTGCCTGTAGCGGAATATGCGTCTAAAATTTCCTGATCCATATCGCTTCGCACTCCTATTAAAAGCGATTTGGCAATATTCAGATTTTGTTTTGTGGGGATGTATTTTGTCAATTCATTTTCAAAATAATCTCTAGCTTTGAGCGGAAAATATAGTATGTTTTGTATCCAAGAAACCTCAAATTGTGTCTTTTTTACCTGAGTACTGTAAGCTGTTAGGTAAATATGATTTCTATACAACCAGGATTTGTAGTCAAATTCCTCTGGATTTAGCGGTGGTAATGGCGCATTGATTTTCCCATAAAGCGATATGTGATCTCCGTAGGTCCAGCTATCGGTTTTGATTTCAGCAGGAAGATAAAGTATCATTTGATTGTGAATAGGGATCATAGCATCGCCTATTTTCACTGCTATTAACTCTCCTTGAATTTTTGTAGACGAACTCCTACGGATGGGTTTTTCATCTATTCGAAATAGGTAAGGAATTTCCTTATCTATAAATTGTGCATGATGAATCGATTTTGTTTGAGAATGATAGCTACTATTCAAATAATGCAGTCCCATACTCAAGTAAATAAAGCTAATAAACAAGATATGTTCAAGGAGTTTTGGCTGTTCGACTTTGAAGAGAAAGATGCAAAATTGCAGAATCCCAAATATCAAAACAGGAATATATAAAGCCAGCTTGACTTCAAAAAATGCAATGGAATAGATGCCTATAATTAAGGCTATAGTAAGCTTTAAGAAAAGCTTATCGGTCAATAAGAATCGTTTCATGGTATGGTACGTTTATTTTCATTTTATTAATAATTTTTATTAGCTCCCCTCTAAATTGTCAAATCCCCTTTTTTTTATCAATCATAAAATTCCTCATCCAGTATCCTAAATTCACAGCGTCTATTTCGTTGTCTTCCTTCGGGATAGTCTGTGCCGTCGGGATTTTCATTGGGTGCAATGGGTACGTATTCGCCATAGCCTTTGGCTTTGAGTCGTTTAGGATTTATTTCTCTATAATTTTGCAAAAATTCTTTCATGGATTGCGCTCGTTTTTCGGAGAGAATTTCGTTGTATTCATCCGTGCCTCGGCTATCGGTGTGTGCACTCAATTCTATCACTAGGGTAGGATTGGCAAGCAATACAGG
>JBIILY010000290.1:0-2554 GCA_044338225.1 Chitinophagales bacterium | reverse complement strand
CTACATTACCTCAAAAAATCTATATCAGTTTTGATATCGATGGCTTAGATCCTGCATTATGCCCTAATACAGGAACGCCCGTTCCTGGGGGATTTGATATAGATAGTGTTTTTTATTTGTTTGACAAAGTAAAAGCTTCGGGCAAAGAAATTATTGGAATGGACTTGAACGAAGTAGGAAATACGGCATGGGACGCCAATGTAGGTGCTAGAGTTTTGTATCGTTTATGTGGTTTGTGGTTGAGTTAATTTTGTTTCATAATAAATAGAAGGTTATTTAGTTTATATAAAAAAATAAATATGCGTTATAGATTGTTATTCGTGTTGGTATGTTGGATTCCTTTAGCCATTTTTGCACAAAAAAAGGAAATTAGTAAAAAAGTAAAGCCTATCCAAAAACCAAAAATGGTTTTGGAAATTCCCGATAGCCTCAAAGACGGTTCGTATAAAACAAATTTCCCAAATTCTCAAAAAGTACAAAAAGAAGAAAATTTTGTAAATGGAAAGCGTCATGGAGAGACTTGGATTTATTATGAAAATGAGGAAGTTCAAGAATTGATCAATTATACGCAAGGAAAAAAACAAGGCGCTTATAAATTGTATTTTCCAAATGGTCAAAAACAAATATCGGGTAGATATTTTGAAGATAAAGAAGATGGCGAGTGGACTTATTTTTATGATAATGGAAAAGTCTATTTAACCAAAAATTTTAAATTGGGAGTAGATGAAGGCAGTATGACCATGTATTCAAAAGAGGGGATTTTAATAGCAGAAGGATTTTACAAAGAAGGAAAAAAGCATGGTAAATGGATAGATTTTCATGACAATGGAAACAAACGTTTGGATGCATATTATAAACACGGAAAATATGAAGGGCCTTATGCCTCATATTGGGAAAATGGAAAAATACAAAATCAGTCTTATTTTTTGAATGGAGAGCTGGAAGGTCAAATCATGGATTATGACTCTTTGGGATTACCCACAAGCCGATACGGCTATCGATTTGGCAGAAAAAGTGGTGCTTTTGAGATATACTATCCCAATGGGAAAGTGAAAGAAAATGGCATGTATCGTGCTAATATTTTGCATGGAAAGTATAAAATGTTCTATGATAATGGTATGGTAAAAGAAGAAGGCGAATATCAGGAAGGAAAGAAAATGGGTAAGTGGTTTTTATATGAAACCAATGGTAAAAAAACGAAACAAGTATTTGACTAAAATATAGAAATGAAATCATTAGATAAAATTAAAATGGTGCTGTTGGATGTAGATGGCACACTTACCGATGGCGGAATATATGTGCATCATGATGGCACACAAACCAAGCGTTTTCATGCGCACGACGGAGAAGGGATTCGAAGAAGCCTTGAAGCAGGTATTGAAATTGGAATCATCAGTGCGGCATCTTTGGCCAAAGATATGATTGAATCGCGTGCCAAAATGCTGGGTATCAAATATGTGCATGCTTTTAGAAGCAATAAACGTGAAGTAGCCGAAAAATGGGCAAAGGAATTGGGATTAGAATCGGATGAAATAGCATTTGTAGGCGATGATATAATTGACCTAGAAGTAATGCAATGGTGTGGTGTATCTGCAGCACCTGCCAATGCTCATGAAAGTATCATTCCGTATGTAGATTATCTTTTGACAAAAGCAGGAGGAAATGGAGCCGTGAGAGAGTTCTTGGATAAAGTTTTAGAGGCAAAAAATAAATAAATGAAAACAAAAGTTTTGTTCAGTTTAACTATTCCGTTCTTCATATCTATTATGAATGCTCAAAATAGACAAGAATTAGAAATTAAAGTTCAGAATGGAGCTATAAAAGGTGAATTGTCTTTGTCCAATGATGATAAAATTCTTGTAGTAATGATAGCAGGAAGTGGGCCTACGGACAGAGATGGAAATAATTCATCTATGAAAAATAATAGCTTAAAAATGCTGTCAGATAGTTTAAAATTGTATGGAATTTCTACGTTTCGTTTTGACAAAAGAGGAATTGCTCAAAGTAAAGTATCGGGTCTGAAGGAAGACGATATGAATATTGATACTTTTGTTGAAGATACCAAAAAATGGATTCAATTACTCGCTACTCAATATAATAAGAAAATTGTAGTTTTGGGGCATAGCGAGGGAAGCTTGATAGGAATGTTGGCTTCAAAAAATAACCAATATGTTAAGGGCTTTATTTCACTAGCTGGAGCAGGTATACCAGCCGATTCCATCATTTTAAATCAAATTGGAAGTAAAATGCCCGCTATTCTTCCCAAGACATCAGAATATTTAGCCCAACTGAAAAAAGGAAAGAGAATAGATAGTGTAGACAAAATGATGTATATGCTCTTTCGTCCTAGTGTCCAACCTTATATGATTTCTTGGATTCATAAAAATCCTTGTGAAGAAATTCAGAATTTAAATATCCCAATATTGATTTTACAAGGTGATCAAGATTTGCAAGTTAATGTATCGGATGCCGATAGATTGGCACAATGTGCTCCCAAATCTCAAAAGGTAATCTTGAAAGATATGAATCATGTTTTAAAAGAAGTCCATTCGTT
>JBIILY010000289.1:0-2555 GCA_044338225.1 Chitinophagales bacterium | reverse complement strand
TTGACAGAAGAATATGAGGTAACTAGTTATTCAGACGGTAGAAGAACATATTATGAGTATTATTATGGTAAAATTTTAATTGTAAAGTCTGATGAACAAGGAAATATTGAATGGACCAAAGTCTTAAATCGAAGTCAAGGTCCATATAGAAATAATGCATTACCTTATATGGGGTCGTATTCTTTTGTGTTAGATGATAAAATTTATCTTCTATATAATGATAGTGAAAAAAATATAGCGCTACAAGAGAAAAATGAAGGAACAAAAAGTAAAAAATCAAAAAGTACAGGTAATATTAAAAAAGCTATGGCTGTATTAAAAATTATAAATACAGATGGTAATATTAAAAGTGATAAAATCTTGGACGGTAAAGAAGAAGATGTTATTTTTAATACAACATACTCTTTAAAGTTAAATGAACATCAATTACTTCTTTTTGCTAATAAGAAAAAGTTAACAAAAATAGGATCTCTTTTTGTAAAACAATTAGATGTTCCATTAAAATATAATCCGTCTAAAATTAAAGCCTCCGAAACTACTGCAAAAGCTGAAGGTATTATTCAAAAAGAAACTATCAACTCAGGAGACTTAATAAAATCAGGAATTGATAAGTCAACAGAAACGGCTCCGATTGATGCTTCCACGAATACATCTATGCCAAAAGTAGAAGGTAAAATAACTACCTCTTCGCCTGCAAATGCTACTCCAGAAGTAAAAGCTCCGCCTGCAGAAACTCCAAAACCCGTTTACACACCTTCATCAGTATCTCCAGGTAGAAAAGCTACCGATGCTGAGCAGGATTTCTTTAATAAATTGCGCGAGCAACAACCAGCCGCTGAGCCTGAAAAATAATCAACAATTATTTGAATATAAAAAAGCCTCAATCATTGATTGAGGCTTTTTTTGTATTTGATAAATCAGAAATCTATTATACCAATCTTACTTATAAAATAGTCCAAACTATTTTGTAAGTTTAGAGTGGTAAATGCCGTTATAACAAGCAAATAGTACAATCAAGAGAAACGAAGATTGGACTATATTGATTGTATATACGGTATTATAGATTTCCTCTTCTTTCTTGTTCTCTTTCTATGGATTCAAACAATGCTTTGAAGTTTCCTTTTCCAAAAGATTTAGCGCCACATCTTTGTATGATTTCATAGAATAAGGTAGGTCTATCTTCTACGGGTTTCGTGAAAATTTGCAATAAATATCCTTCTTCGTCTCTATCTATCAAGATATTCAAATCTTTCAATTTCATCAAATCTTCATTGATATGGCCTACTCTGTCCAATACATCTTCATAATAAGTATCAGGAATATGTAAGAATTCTACCCCTCTTTTTCTCAATTCTCCAACCGTTTGAATTATATCGTCAGTAGCAATAGCTATATGTTGGCATCCCGCCCCTTTGTAGAAATCAATATATTCTTCTATTTGTGATTTTTTCTTTCCTTCAGCAGGTTCGTTGATAGGGAATTTGATATATCCATTGCCATTACTTACTACTTTACTCATTAGCGCAGTGTACTCTGTAGAAATATCTTTGTCATCAAATGTAAGCAATAATCCAAATCCCATTACATTTTCGTAAAAATCTACCCAGTCATTCATTTTGCCTAACTCCACATTTCCCACACAATGGTCTACATATTTTAGCCCAATTGGTTCAATTTTGAATAGACTTTTTGCAGGTTGAAATCCCGGTAAAAAAGCACCTTTATAATTTTTTCTTTCCACAAAAGTATGTATAGTGTCTCCATATGTTTTGATAGCAGATACTACTACTTCTCCATGCTCGTCGGTCATTTTCTTTGGAGGGAATACACTTACTGCACCACGTTTAGTAGTTTCTTCGTAGCTTTTAGTCGCATCATCTACCCATAGAGAAAGCGATTTTACCCCATCTCCATGCAATTTTACAAATTCTGAAATTTCGCTATTAGGCTCCAAACTTGTAGTCAATACCAAAACAATTTTGTCTTGTTTCAAAACATAAGAAGCTCTATCTCTCATACCCGTTTCTGGACCTGCATATGCAACTAATTCAAATCCGAAAGCAGCTTGATAATAATAAGCAGATTGCTTTGCATTGCCTACGTAGAACTCAATATGATCTGTACCATTTAGAGGTAAGAAATCTTGAGCAGAATCTACTATTTTTTGTGCGGTTGTACTCATTCTAAAATAATTTTATATTGCAAAGGTAATGATTTTTGAATAAAAAAAATCAAAATTCAAAGGGTTTCATTTTTAACCTAATTTTTGCCTTATTATTATTACGTAGTCATAAAATAAGGCGTTAATTAGGTTTAACCCCGCAAACGGATTGTTTCAATAAAATTTTATTTGATTGAAATACAATACGTTATGCGATTAATCATTTCTAATGATTAATTTGGGTTAAAAAAATTATCTTTGCCGTATTTTAATTCATATATAGAGTGTCAAAAATTTAACCCTGCACGTGAAAAAGATTTTATTTGTTGTCAATAATTTATCGGGAACGGTTCTTCAATATAATATCAAGAAAATTATAGAGCTTAATTTGGAT
>JBIILY010000288.1:0-2556 GCA_044338225.1 Chitinophagales bacterium | reverse complement strand
TTTGGAAATCGGGACGGGAAGTGGCTATCAAGCGGCGGTTTTGAGTCATTTGGCAGGTAAAGTTTTTACTATCGAAAGACATGAAATTCTATTCCAACGAGCTACCAAAAAGTTAAAAGAATTGGGCTTGAAAAATATACATACTTTTTTGGAAGATGGGTTCAAAGGAGTGCCTCGTCATGCGCCGTATGACAAAATTTTGATTACCTGTGCTGCCCCCGAAATTCCTCAAAATCTTGTCAATCAACTCAAAATAGGCGGACAGTTTGTCTTGCCTATGGAAGACGGCGAAGGTCAGCAAGATATGCTTCGATTGACCAAAAATGAAGATGGTTCTTTGTCGGAGGAGAAATTTGGAAAATTTGAATTTGTACCCATGTTGGAAGGCATTTCTAAATAAAAAGCGGATGAAATTACTTTGTATTACGGATTTTGATAGTATTGAAAAGCATTGGGAGAAAGGAGCTTCTGAAAGTCAATATCGTTGTCATAGCGTAGAAATTACTTTTTTTAATCTGAATCATATTTCTTGGGAATTGATAGAAAAGCAACTCAAAGAAGCGCGCTATCACCTTTGTATGAGCCTAATGCAATGTGATATTAAAGATGAAAATTTGAAGGAAAGCATATTGCTGAATGCCGTCAATAATTACCTCGCTTCGGAAATGAAAAATGATTTGCCAGATGATGTGATATGGAATCAACCTTTTATTGTCAATAAAACAACCTCGTATTTCAATGTGTTTTTGGAAATTCATAAATGTATTTCTTTTACCACACTTTCACTGGATTGTGAAGAGGAATTGCATGCTAGAAATTTATCTAATCTATTGATAATTAGCCCTGTAAATTATAAGTTAGCACATCTTTTCGCCTCAAATCGATGCAATTATTATTTGCTCAATTATACTTCAAATACGGATCAATGGAATGCCGTTGCTGCTCAATTCCACGATATAGTTGAGAAATTAGACTAATCAAGCCCAATTGGGAAATTTTATGTAAATTTGCAAGTGAAATTTCAAAAAATGAGTCAATTTAATATTTGGAAATTTAGTACATTTGTATTGCTAATATTGGTATTAGGATTGGGTGCTTATATGTTTTTTTTCAAAAAAGCGCCATTTAGCCAGAATGGAATGATTGTTTTAGATGATTTTACGGCAGATAAAAAGGATTTGAACAAATTTCAGAATCCCGCATTTGCGCCCGATAACAATAATTTTTTTTATAACAAACCCACTCAAATTCAGTTTGATCAAGAGTTATACGATTTTGATACGATAGAAGAAGGAACTGTGCTCAAAAAAGAAATTGAATATCTAAACACAGGCAAAAATCCTTATTTTGTATTGGATGTAAAAGTGAGCTGTGGCTGCACCGTTCCTAGCTATGAAAAGGCGCCTGTAGCACCCAGCAAAAAAGGAAAAGTGATGGTAGAATATAATTCCGCAGGCAAAGATGGATTTTCGATGAATAAATTGACCTTGTATGGCAATGTCAATGGCGATCAAAAATCTACTTTTTTTAAAGTGTTTGTAAAAAAGAAAAAATAGTGAGAATTGTAGCAATAGACTTTGGGAGAAAGAGAACAGGATTGGCCGTGACAGACCCCTTGCAAATTATCGCTACTTCGCTAGATACTGTAGATACCTTTAAATTGATTGAATATTTGGAACAATATTGTAAAGCAGAAGCTGTAGAAGGTTTCGTTTTTGGATTGTCAAAAAAACTGGATAATTCCATGAACGAAATCCATAAGTCTATGCAGGTATTTCAATCCAAATTGAAAGAGAAATTTCCAGAGAAATATATAGAAGAAATGGACGAGCGCTATACCTCCAAATTGGCACAACAGAGCATTTTGATGAGCGGCGTTAATAAAAAAAAACGTCAAGACAAGTCGCTGATAGACAAGGTAAGTGCGGCTATTTTATTACAAGATTATTTGAATTTTAAACAACGATAAATTACCGTATGGTGTTACCTGTAGTGGCTTATGGAATGCCCATTTTGAAAAAAGTAGGAGAAACAATAGATCTCAACGATCCACAATTAGATATCTTGATACAAAACATGTATGAAACCATGGATTTCTGCAAAGGGGTAGGTTTGGCAGCGCCGCAAATCAATAAAAGTTTATTGCTTTTTGTCATTGATAGTAGTAAAATAGATAGCGATGAAGATAATAGAAAGTCAAAAGACGAAGTGGGACTTAGAGAAGTTTTTATCAATCCAGTGATCCTTGAAGAATTTGGTGAAGTAAAAAGCTACGAAGAAGGCTGTCTAAGCATTCCTGCTGTATATGGCAATGTAGATCGTACGTCCAAACTCCGAATCGAGTATACCAATTCCAAAAAAGAACGAGTGACACAAGAATTTGAAGGTTTTACAGCTCGTGTTATTCAGCATGAATACGATCATATTCAAGGCGTTTTGTTTGTAGATAAATTAAAACCAATGAAAAAACAACTCATCAAACGCAGGCTAGATGATATCAAAAAAGGAAAAGTCTCTGCCCGATATAAAATGATCTTTAATATATAGAATTTCATT
>JBIILY010000287.1:0-2558 GCA_044338225.1 Chitinophagales bacterium | reverse complement strand
CAAAGCTTCTTTTGTCCATTTTTTATTTCTTGTTTCGTTAATTTTTGCGTTTTGGCCGTCAAAAATAGCCCATAATGTTAATATACGCAATTATAATACAATTTTTATAAATGCGCTAATTTTTTTATCGGACTACAATGAAAAAAAATATAAAAAAATTTAATTTTTATTAAAAAATCACTATATTTGCAATTAATTAATAATTATTCTATGTTCAAAAAATTTACTGTAGCAGATAAACTACTATTTTTAGCCGCTATGCTCTCTCTCATTTATTCTGAAGTTTTATTTTTTAATGGCAATTCAGATCAAGCAATATTTATTGGTCTTTGGGTTCCATCAATACTTTGTTTTGGAATTTATTTGAACCTTATAAAAAATAATAAAAATGATTGATTTTATACCTTACTTTGCGGGACTAATCACTTTATTATTTGGAATAGCCTTTGGATATCTAATAACTGACGGCTGGAACTTTAAAAAAGACAAAGAAAAATAATTTTATTGCAATATCTATAGCGAACTTGCTGTTTATAATCTATAGTGATTATAAACATAGTATTCCAATTGATTGATTCCCAACAATTTCCATTTTGTTTTAAAGAGTGAATTTCAATCTCTTATACGATTTATGTCCTTTGATTTGTCTACAATTATAAAGGTAAAAATTGCCTAAAATGTCAAAATGAATGTATCGCGATTAAACAATAAACCCCAAAAAAAACATAACGATAAATCCTTAAACAACTTTTATTATTTCTAGTTTACGCTTCAAATTTCATTACGTTCTTCAATTCCTTCGGCTAACTGCGTTTCAAATTTATTATGTATGTAAAGCATTAAAAGTCCGAATAAAATAGCAGAAATAATCAGTATATTATTTATGATACCGCCAACAGAAAAAGATATTCGAATTAATATGGTTGAAATAAGAAACCCAGAGTTTCGAATGACTTTATGGAATTCGTCTGTGTGAAAAAATGAGAACAACAATAATATTACATCCGCAATAATAAGTATATTAAAAAACTGTTCAAAGAAAATATTATTGATGTTCTTGAAAGAAATTGCATTGCCTTCAAGTGGTTGAACGATGCCAAGACACCAATTCAAGAATGAATATATTGCAATTATTAGTAGTATAGGAACTAAAGCTGTAGCAATCCATTTTTTTGCGTTTATAAATTTTGAAATGCTGGAAGATTGGGCTTTACTATTTTCAAAAGTTCTATACACTCTGGTTCGTTGAACATGGAATAGATAAATTAAATAGAACAATAGGACCGATGCTAATAAATCATAGGTAAATTGCAAATCATTTTTAATATTAAACCAATTTGTCGAAAGTGATAAATCGGAAAGATCTTTGAACAATCGTCTAATAATGATTAGCGCAATAATTTCATACTGCTTTGAGATATAAGTAGAAGTTGATTTTGGGAGGTAATAAATTAAAAGATACACTTCGTAAACCAATATAAAAGAAAAAGGGGTATAAATAGCAGCAATAGGATTTTTTAATAAGTTTGATGGTTCATTAACGGTTATTACATTAAAATGTATCAATCCAATAATCAATAAGTGTATGATAAAACTCCCCAAAGCAATCCATAAGATAACTCGTTCACTATTTTCTTTAGTTTCTTTTGAAAGAAGTTTTTGATAAAGTTTTTCCAAGATTTTGGCTAAGTCCATATGGATGTTTTAATTCAAAATATGCGATGGTGTATCTTAATTTTTTAATACGAGAAAGGCTGCTACCGTTTTGCCGCTTGGCAGTTAAAA
The DNA here is from genome assembly GCA_044338225.1 of Chitinophagales bacterium. GTDB lineage: Bacteria > Bacteroidota > Bacteroidia > Chitinophagales > JADJOU01 > CHPMRC01. The sequence goes on along the minus strand of JBIILY010000287.1, from coordinate 773 downwards.
TAAATATATCAATTATTAAATGCAAAGATAGACATAAGAAATGAATTTATAAATAATTATTTTTTTTCAAAGAAAAGCAGGAGGTAAACTATTGGCGATGGTCGGATTTTCAGCATCTATCACGAGCAAATTGATGCGGAGAACCAAATTTTGATGAACCATCCTACACGTGCGGCATCTGCAGAACACCGAACCGCCACTTTCTCCAAACCCGTATTAACGATTCGTTGTTTTTTTCTCTTTTAGGATATTCCAAATTAATATTGCAGATAGACCTGTTAATATTGCGAAAAATTTCTCAAAAAAAGTTTTTGCAAAAAGGTTCCCAATGGTATTCAAAATAAAAATGGCAAAGAAAATCCACAATATTCCATTTACTACTTTGTTTGATAATTTGAATTTAACGAGGTTGCCTTTCATTAACAATACCCAAGATAAAAACACATTTATAAGAATTGATATTGTTTCAAAAACATACATTTCCGCATCATTTGTAAGTCTTCCACCCCAAGTTATGTCATAAGGAATAATTTTTAAAATAATACAAATATGAAATAGGATTACTGCCAGCAGCAATCCTAAAAATGCCTTAATTGCGTATTTTGAAATAAAATTCATATTCAGTTTTTAATTATAGTTAAGCTCGAAAAATAGAGCAGTTATCAATTTATTCATTAGTGGCGGGTATTTTTATCTAGCGACTTTATAAACTCGTCAACGTATTGCTGTAATTGCTTTAATGCGGTTTCTTCCATTGGGTAGTGTCCGCCATC
>JBIILY010000286.1:0-2583 GCA_044338225.1 Chitinophagales bacterium | reverse complement strand
ATTTCATTGTGATGTGCCCCAATGATTCCAGCACAATTTGTCCCATGTCTTCCATACAACAAGCTAGGAGAGCTAGCCGATGAACAATCAAAACTGTTAGAGTGCATATTCAAATCGGTGTGTGATAGTTCTATTCCTTCATCTATTACAGCTACGACTACCTCGGCGTTTCCTTTGGAATATTTCCAAGCTTCACAGGCATCTATGTCTATGTCAGGATTGGTATAATTATTAGTCAAATTCCATTGTTCGGGAAATAAGGGGTCGGATACACAATGTTTTATATCACCACCAAAAAAATTGGGTTGTGCAGAAGCAAAAAGCTGCGTTTCATAGAAAAAATTGGCCATGCCTAGCGCATTTTTAGTTGATTTTTTTGTGCAAGCCAGTGTAAACCATTCGGGCATATATTCATTTTGTTCTAAGATTTCTAGATGATGTTCTAAAGCCATTTTGTCTAGCAATGGCTTGTCATGGATGCTTTTTAGTTTTACAAAAAAGAAATAGGATAAAATCACTTCTTGGCCATCTACTTGATATATATTTCCTACATATTTAATCAAGGGATGCGCTTCAAAAATAGCATTGGATAAATTAGTCCCTCTAATATAGGCACTAAATTCAGCATTCTGGAGCTCAAGTTTTTTCCCGAAGTATATTTTGAAACTGTCTATACTATCTATTTGTATGTCTGGAAAATTATGGAGTAAAGTCGTAGCATTTTGTTTAGACGTTAATTGTATCCATTTTTTGGAAGGGGTTTTGGTTAAATACATTTTTTGATTATTGTACCAATAGTAGTCATTTGCCACTACATCTTGGGCATGTGTCTTTAGAGCAAGACCTAAATATAAAATAAGCAATATTTTTTTCATGGGATTCTAATTTATTTTTGGAAGAAAGAATTATTCAGAAATCAACATCATCTTGCTGTCTTTCAAGTTGTTGTCAATTTTGAGTGAATAGATATAGTATCCATCTGAAAGATTTTCTGCATTATATGAAACTTTACCTAGCCCACTTTTGTCAGAAAGCGGAAGGGTTGCTTTTAAAATACCCATGATATCTCTTATCTCTATTACAGCGCTACTAAACACGGTGGCTTCGTCTATGAAATAAGTGAACACGGTAAGCCCTTTAAATGGATTAGGCGTATTTTGAAATAATTTGGTGGCATTGACATCGGTATAGACTGTTTTACTCTCCAAATCCAATACTTTTTGTTTTAATACTTCAATTGTTTTTTGTTGTTCTTTAATGGATCCAATTAATATAGGAACCAATTCAAGATAATTGACGGATGGAGAGCCCTCAAAAGTAGACACTAAATTTGGAAATATTTTTTCTACGTCCTGTGCTATAAGCCCAAAACGTTTTACTTGGCTGTTATCGGCTTGATTTCGTGTGCGTTCGGCTTGTAACGTAGCGTTTTTTGCATTGTTAGCATCCGTCGTTTTGATGCCCGAAAGATCAGAATTTTTATAAGTATAGCTTACCGGAGATAGTTGAATTAATTTGTCCAAAGCGTTATCAATTTTTTGAATATTAGACTTGAGTGAGCTATCTGACCACGTCCAATACCCATGAGATTGTGTATACCCACGGACTTGTAGGGCATTTGTATTCCAGTTGAGCGAGGTACTATTCACATTGTCCGGTCTCATATTGATGCCACATTTTCCGTTATTGCTAAGAAAAAATCTATAGTTAGTAGACTGGATAGACCCACTTAACCCTGATGAAAAAGGTGTCCAAAAATTCAATCCATCGTCCCAATATTCCAAAGCATAAGGTCCGTCATTTGCATTTGTAGATCCCTCTCCAAAGGTCAAAAATCTATAATTTGAATATCCAATATTCATGGCAGCGCCATTTTTTATGCGAAATGCACCGGTTTGAGCAAAAGTCAGATTTGTTAAAAAAACTAAAAAAACAAGGCTTGTAAAAATTGATTTTTTCATGATAGTTAAATTTAAGAGTGAGTGAAATTGATTTGATTTTTAATTATTTATACTAAAAATATGTTACAAAAATAGATTCTTTTATTCAAAAATAAAAGTTACATATGTGTAGTTTGGAGGTTACGTTTGTGAAATTATTTTGCACAAAATTTAAAAAAGGTTACATTTGTACAAGTTTTTAGTTTTGGCATTGTATTTGAATAATCTATGAAAAGAAAATTATTATTAATTTTTGCTCGTTTAAAGAAGAATTATACAACCGATTATATGGCAAAAGAATTGGGGATAACTCGAAAACAATATTCGAGCATTGAAAATGGGCATACGGTGAATATAAAAGAAGATTTGAAAGAGGTTATATCTATATTATTAGACATAGATACAACTTTATTGGACATAGATGAAGGCAATATTATTATTTCAGGAAATAAGAATAATGGATTTCAGATAGCAGACTACAAAAATGTTCAAAATCAGATGACGATTCAATTGCTCATGAAACAATTAGAAATGCAACAAAATATTATTCAAAAACAACAGGAGCAAATTCAAGATTTGACTACGCATGTAGAAAAACATAATATATTTATATAGTCTACGAATTTGAATTTAATAATCATAA
>JBIILY010000285.1:0-2585 GCA_044338225.1 Chitinophagales bacterium | reverse complement strand
AAATGTAAAGGACAGAATGATTGAAAAAAATAGTAGAATTTCAAGTGGTGGTGGTAGATAATACTTTTAAAGAAATATTAATAGTATCATTAATAAATATATTGTAGTTGTATGTGTAAATAATTAAAATGAATTCATATTTAAGTCCTTCTTTTAAAAATTTAGTATCGGTAGCTACTAAATTCCAAGCGGAATATCAAAATAACGTTCCTTTTCCAAATATCCATTTTAATGATTTTTTTAATACTGAATTCTTGGACTCGGTTCTTGCAGAATTTAATATAAACGAGGAGCGAGATAGCGTATTTTATGATGCTAACCAATTGAAATGGTCTTCAAAAGGCGATACTTCTTTTGGCCAAAATACAAAAGAATTGATTCATTTTTTAAATACAGAATCATTTCTTCAATTTCTCCAGAAGTTAACGGGAATAGAAGAGACACTTCTCCCCGATCCTTATTTAATAGGTGGTGGATTGCACGAAATTAAAAGAGACGGATTTTTGAAAATACATGCCGATTTTAATAAACATACAAAAACAAAGCTAGATAGAAGAATCAATGTACTCCTTTATTTGAATAAAGATTGGAAAGAAGAATATGGAGGACATTTTGAGTTGTGGAACAAAGAAATGACGCATTGCGAAAAGAAAATTAAACCCGATTTTAATACCCTAGCTATTTTTTCAACTTCTGATTATTCCTATCATGGCCATCCTTCTCCACTTAATTGTCCCGTAAATAGCAGTCGAAAATCCATTGCACTTTATTATTATACCAATGGAAGACCACTAAATGAAGTTCATACGGGATTGCAAGAACATGGAACCTTATTCAAAGCTCGAAAAAATGAAACGATGGACAATGAAGTAAAAGAAACTAAAACAAATTATAGAGCTATTTTGAAGGATTTTATACCGCCTATTATTTTGAGATGGTGGAAAAATAAATAAAAAAAGCGCCTATTTTTTCAATAGACGCTTTCAAGATTATTCAATAAAAATTGATATTAAGCAATTGTAACTTTTGAATCTAAATATACATCTTGAACCGAATTTAACAATTCAATCCCTACTTTCATATCTTTTTGGAAAGCTTTTCTGCCCAAAATTAAACCTTGTCCTCCAGCTCTTTTATTAATGATAGCTGTTTCTATAGCTTCGGCCATATCGGTAGCTCCTTTACTTTCTCCACCAGAATTGATAAGACCGGCTCTTCCCATATAGCAATTAGCTACTTGATATCTACACAAATCAATTGGATTGTCCGTTGTCAATTGTGAATATACTTTATCATGCGTTTTGCCATGTTTTGTAGCTAAATAACCACCATTATTTGTCGGCAATTTTTGTTTGATAATATCCGCTTGAATCGTTACCCCTAAATGATTGGCTTGGCTGGATAAATCCGCAGATGCGTGATAATCTACTCCATCTACTTTAAAGCCATTATTTCTAGTATAACACCATAAAATAGTTGCCATTCCCAATTCGTGTGCATATTCAAAAGCTCTTGCTACATCTACAATTTGTCTTCTACTTTCCTCACTTCCAAAATAAATGGTAGCTCCTACTGCCACAGCTCCCATATTCCATGCATCTTTTATCGTTCCAAACATCACTTGATCATACGCATTGGGATAACTCAAAAATTCATTGTGATTGATTTTAACGATAAAAGGAATTTTGTGCGCATATTTTCTAGCCACACTCCCCAAAACACCATAAGTAGATGCAACTGCGTTACAACCCGCTTCTACAGCTAATTTTACGATATTTTCGCTATCAAAATAAATAGGATTAGGCGCAAAAGAAGCACCTGCACTATGCTCAATTCCTTGATCTACAGGCAAAATACTCATATAACCTGTATTGGCCAATCTTCCATGACCATATAATTGTTGTAAACTACGCATGGTAGGAATATTTCTATTCGTATGTGAAAAAATATCACTTACAAAATCACTTGATGGCAAGTGAATCAAGCTTTTGTCAATCGTTTGGCTTTTGTGGTCGAGTAATAATCTCGCTTTTTCTTCACCTATAATTTCTGAATAATTCATCGTAATATAATTAATGTTTAATATAATTTATTTATTGAAATATAATACCAATGCGCCTGTAATCAACATATTGATCAACGCAATGGGAATCAATTTTTTCCATCCAAGCTCCATCAATTGATCGTAGCGAAATCTTGGCAATGTCCAACGAATCCACATAAATACAAAGATGAAAAATACTGTTTTGGTCAAAAAGGCTCCAAATCCAAGCAAAGTCAATGTCAATCCACTAAAAAGTTGCATACCTGGGAAGCTATAGCCACCAAAAAACAACAAAGAAATCATGGCTGAAGACACAAACATATTAATATACTCTGCAAAAAGATAAAAACCAAGTTTCATACTTGAATATTCGGTATGATATCCCCCTATCAATTCACTCTCGCACTCCGCCATATCAAAAGGCGCTCGATTACATTCTGCCAATGCACATGTCATAAATACGATAAATCCAATCGGCTGATAAAAAATATTCCAATTCAATCCTTTCAACGCCTCTATGCCATACAATGCTCCTGCTTGA
>JBIILY010000302.1:0-2586 GCA_044338225.1 Chitinophagales bacterium | reverse complement strand
TGAGTAAATGCTGCTGATGTAACATCTGCACATCCTGTTTTACCTACTGCCGTTACCGTATAGCTTCCTGCATCACTTGTAGCCGCTGTTTTAGTGTACGTACTTGATGTTCCTACAGTTGCTGTTCCTTTTTTCCAGATTACTCCGTTGTTGTTGGTAGCTGTAGCAGACAAGGTCAATGTACTTCCAACACATAATGGACTGGTTCCAGAGATTGCTGTAATCGTTGGTGCAGCATTGATCGTTACTTTTGCTACGTTTGATACAATCGTAGGACAACTAGCTGCTCCCGTTACTTCTACCGTATAGTTTCCACTATCTGACAACATCGCACTTGATTTATTAAAGCTTGTACTACTTGGTGCACCTAATGCAGTTCCATCTTTCTTCCATACATACGTAGGACTAGAATTTCCAGATACTGCTGTGCTCAAGTTAATTGAACCATTCTCACAAATTGTTTGTGCGGTTGGCTGTGTTGTAAACGTAACTGGAGTGCTGATAGTTACTACTGCATTGCTTGATGTTGTGTTGACACAACCTGCAAATGCTATCGCTTCTACTTTGTACGTTCCTGCTGTAGCAGCTGCTACGTTTACAATTACTAATGAATCTTTGGTCTCTCCTGATATTGCAGAAGTTCCTTTATACCATTGGTAGCTTGCTGCTCCGTTGCCTACTACTTTCAATCTCAATGTACCGCCCACACATACATCCGTTAAGATTGCTGGTTGCGTTACGATTTTAGCCGTATCGGTAATCTTTACATTCGCTATAGTAGAAGTAACATCTGCACATGGTGCTGTTCCTGATACAACTACGGTATAGTTTCCTGTGTCAGACACTGTAAATGGACTGATAGAGATTGTAGCGGAAGTGCCTCCTTTATTGGTACTTCCTTGTTTCCATTGGTAGCTGGTAGCATTGCTTGCTACTACACTCAATGAATTAAAGTTAGATCCGTTACATCCAAAGGCGCTTGAAGTCGGTTGTGTTGTGATTGCTGGTGCTGCATTTACAGTTCCTGCTGCACTGTTTGAAGATACATTCGAACATCCTGCTCCACGATATGCTATCGCTACATAATTACCTGAATTTGTAGTTTGTGCGTTCGTTTGACTGAATGTAGCTCCTGTACCTACTCTTGTAGTTCCATTGAACCATACGATTGAATCCGCATTATTTGCTGCTATCGTAAAGCTCAACGTAGAACCTTGACATACTGTACTTGCACTTGGCTGTGTAGTAATCGTAGCTGCTGGAGTTACATTTACTACCGCATTGCTTGATGTAGCACTAGGACAAGCTGATGTTGAAGACACCATTACGTTGTATGTACCTGCATCAGTTGTAGCAGCTGAATTTACTGAGAAACTGTTTGCGTTTGTTCCTACATTTGTAGAACCATTCATCCATTGGTAGCTCAATGTGCCACTTCCTGTTGCCGTTACACTCAAGTTTAAGGCACTTCCCTCGCAAATCGTTGTACTTGCTATTGGTTGTGCTGTGATTTTAGTACTATCATCTACGCTTACATTTATCGTGTCCGAAGTAACCGTAGTGGCACATCCTGTCAATGGTGTCAACTTCACAAAGTATCTTCCACCTGATGTTAACGTATTTAAGCTTAAGGTAGTAGATGATGTAGTCGCTATTGGTGTAGCGTTACCCACTTTATACCATTCGTATGTATTAACTGCACCTGCCGTTACACTCAACGCATACGTACTTCCGATACATACTGTATCGCCGATAGGTTGTAAGGTAATAATTGGACAAGTAGATTTAAATACTTGAGCGGCATTAGTCGTTACTACTTGTGTATTTGGTGCAATTCCGTATACTTTAGCAGTATATGTTCCTGCATGTTGCGCACTATCAAAGTTCGACACATTTAAGGTGCTCGTATTGCCACTAAGTGTTCCAGCGCCTACTCTTAAACCATCTTTGTACCATATGATACTGTCAAAGTTGATCGCTGTTGTGCTTACAGAGAAACTTGTTCCGGTAACCACAAATTGAGTTGCTGGGGTTGTTTGGGCTGTAATCACTACCGTATCTTGTATTATCAATGCTGAACTTATACTATCAATTTGATTACAAGCACCTGCTCCATATACTCTTGCCGTATATGTTCCTGCAGCAGATACAGTTCTTGTTGATGTATTTCCTGCTACCGTTCCTAAGCCCAATCTTGTCGTACCTTGGAACCATACCACACTATCCGCATTCGTAAAGTTTGTAAATACCGTTGTCGTTGTTCCTTGTACAATTGGATTAGATACAAATACCGGTGTTGTAATCGTTGCGAGTGTTGTAACTGTTGTCGTTACACTTGCACTTGTCGTATCACCACATGGGCTGTTTCCGATTACTTTTACACTATATACACCTGCAGTTGCTGGCAAGTTGAATGAAGTCGCATTTTGGATACTGTCCGTTCCAGTTGCACCTCCATACCAAACCACACGGCTATTGTTGCTCGCAGTTACTGCAAAACTCATCGTCGTGCCTGCACATACTGTTGCAGCTGGCAAGGTCGTTGATGCGATTGCAGGTTTTGCGTTGATCGCTAATGCAGCACTG
>JBIILY010000284.1:0-2595 GCA_044338225.1 Chitinophagales bacterium | reverse complement strand
CAAACAATACAAGGGTTCTTCGATATGAATCAATCCTTGATTGTACCCCTCGGCAAAACCATAATTTTTTGAATTTTGAATCCATTTGACTTGTGGAAAATGATCTACAATAAAAGCTTTGGACTGATCGGTAGAGTCATTATCTACAATATAAATTTGTGCAAGCGCCTCGGGCGTTTTGGACACCAGCGTGGGTAAGTAATCTCTTAGAAATTGCTCGCCGTTCCAATTCAAAATAACGATGGCGCAGGATTTCATCTAATCTTTATTTGATTTTAAAGGTTCCCAAAGTTCAATTTTATTATTATTTACATCCTTTGACTTAAAAAAAACACCCCCTAATCCTAGTATTTTAGACATCAAAAAGGATTAATGCGATAAATATCGTTCTGCCTCCAATGCCGCCATACATCCTGTTCCTGCAGCGGTTATCGCTTGACGATAATTTCTATCCATTACATCGCCACAAGCAAAAACGCCTTCTACATTTGTAACGGTAGTTCCTGGCTTTACTACGATATAGCCATCGGCATCGGTAGTAAGATATTCTTTAAAAATTTGAGATTGAGGCGTATGTCCTATGGCAACAAAAAAACCTGTAATAGGAATTTCTTGTGTGCTTCCATCTTTATTATTTTTGATTCGTACGGCTTCTACGCCAAATTTTCCTAATATTTCATCGGTTTCGGTATTCCAATATACTTTGATATTTGGGGTATTGAAAACACGTTGTTGCATAATTTTACTCGCGCGCATTTCCTCTTTTCTAATAAGCATGTGCACCGTTGTACACAATTTTGAAAGATAAATAGCCTCTTCACAGGCGCTATCTCCAGCTCCTACTATAGCTACTTCTTGGCCTTTGTAGAAAAATCCATCGCATACGGCACAAGCCGAAACACCACTTCCGTTCAATCGTTTTTCGCTATCAATACCCAACCATTTTGCGGTAGCACCTGTAGCAATAATCACGGATTTGGCCATAATTTCTTCTCCTTTATCCGAAATACACAAATAGGGTGGTTTTTGACTGCTAAAATCTACTTTTGTAATCATGCCAAATCGAATATCGGCATCAAATCGTGCAGCTTGCGCTTTCAAATCTTCCATCATTTGAGGTCCATTGATCCCATTGGGGTAGCCTGGAAAATTCTCAACATCATTGGTGGTCATCAATTGTCCGCCCGCTTCCATTCCTTGATACAAAATAGGGCTAAGATTAGCTCTAGAAGCGTAAATAGCTGCGGTATAACCTGCTGGTCCCGATCCGATAATAAGACAATCTGTCTCAATTCTATTTGACATATTTGTTTGTAAATTTATAGGTAATTGTAATAATCTGCAAATCTAACTTAATTTTTACAATTTTCGATATAGATTTGATGATTGTGTGTAAAAAATATACATAATACCAAATTCTGCAATTAAATTGCAAAATCGAACAGCATTTTTTACTCAAACGTTTGAACTTCCAAATCAAGAAAATCCTGATTTTGTTTTTTCATATAATTTTTCTTTTTGAGATAGAATAAATCAACATAAGAGAAGAAAAACAAGACTGCGTAGGCTATTCCCGACGAAATAGCGGCCGCTTTAATCCCATAAATGGGCAAATATATCAAATTAACTACAATATTTAAAATCAATGCAAACAATACCGTAATGATATTGGTTTTTTTGATTCGAATGGCTAGAGATAGTGTACTCACCACCACAAACAACGACCAAAAAACAAATGCAATCAACAAAAGTCGTAGCGTATCGATAGAAATGGGATTATTATTTTTGAAATACAATTGAATAATCAACGGACTGGCAAAATAAACGCCAATCGCTATCAAAATACTGACTCCCAAAACCAATAATAAAATTTTATTCGTTTTTTTGAGCAATACATCAAATCGTTTTTCTTCCAAAAAGCGAGGCAAATACATGGTAGCTATCAAAGCGGCTACGATGCCCATTTGTTCAATAATAGACGAACAAGTGCTATAAATACCTACATGAAAATTTCCCAAAATTTTCTTAATCAAAAACTGATCGCTTCGCAATAATAAAGCAACGAATAGCGAATATAAAAAAGCTTTGGCGTTGAAAAAAAAGAGACTTTTTAAAAATGGAAAATCAAAAGATAAAGGCCAAATTTTGAAGTTCAATTTTCGATACGCAAATAAGCCAAATAATAAATACTCAAAAAAGAGGAAAACGAGCACATTAAATACCGTCAATGTTTGCAAAAAATAAAGGATTAAAACATAGATTAAAAACAAAAAGCGAAGTATAAGATCCAGCTTATTGGAAAACAACAAAAAGTCTTTTCCAGCAAGAAAAGAACGAAAAATAATACTGAGCGAATAGGTAAAATAAGTAGCGCTAAACAAATACACAATACGAATATCCTGAAAGGGAAAATGCTGCGAAAACATTATAATGGCAATCCAAACAAGAAGAGATGAAATTAGTGACAACACAAGATTGGACGATAAAAAAGAGTTGAGTTGTTCGGGATTTTTTTGAGAATAATAGAGCGCACTGGCATTGAATCCCAAATTCAACGCAACATTAAATAAAAACAAAGACGTAATAAACAATCCA
>JBIILY010000282.1:0-2601 GCA_044338225.1 Chitinophagales bacterium | reverse complement strand
GTGCATCGTTTGGTGCGAGTGTCGCCTTTTGATAGCAATAATAAGCGTCATACGTCTTTTGCATCGGTGTATGTGTATCCGCTTGTGGATGATACGATAGAAATAGAGATAAAAGATGCAGATATAGAGCTACAAACCTCGCGAAGTGGTGGAGCAGGTGGACAGAATGTAAATAAGGTAGAAACCAAGGTCCAACTGACGCACAAGCCTACGGGAATTGTGGTGGTATGTCAGGTAGAGCGTTCGCAACACGGCAATAGAGAGCGTGCTATGCAGATGCTTCGCGCGCAATTATACGACCTCGAAATGCAAAAACGCTACGCCGAACGTGACAAAATAGAGGCTTCAAAAATGAAAATAGAGTGGGGCAGTCAAATCCGAAATTATGTATTGCACCCTTATCAACTTGTAAAAGACCCTCGTACCGGATTTGAAACTTCTAATACGCAAGGAGTCTTAAACGGGGATATCGATGCTTTTATGAAAGCACTTTTGATGAAGCGGGATTGATTTTAACGATATTTTACATGAGCACTCAACCAATCCAGTAAATCTTCAAAGAGTTCTTGTGCGCACAAGTCGTTATGCAGTTCGTGTCTCGCTTCTTTGAAAAGCTTTAGCGTTACATTTGAGTTGTTTTTTGCAAATGCTTCCGAACCTTTGTAGCTTGTAAGCATATCATCTGTTCCATGCGCTATGAAAATAGGGATATTTTTTATTTTTGAAGCCTTTAATATGGCTGTCTCTCCCATAAGAAATATTGGAACAAAAAGGCCCGGAGTAATATTTCCATGAACCAATGGATCTTTTTGGTATTTATCTACTTCTTCGGGTATACGGCTTATACGATTTGCGTCCAAGCCAGTTTTGTCGGTATAATTAGGATAAATTTTAATCATTAATTTAGCCAATAAAAATTGAAAAATAGGCGGTTTTTCGGTCAATCGAAACCATGGAGAAGTGAGAATGCAACCTGCAATTTTGGAAGGTCTATTGAGTAAATAATTCGCTACAATATTTCCGCCCATACTGTGTCCGTATAACACGATAGGTTTGTCAGGAAATTCATTTTCAAGATGTTCCAAAAAAAAGTCTATACTGTCAAAAAGAAAGTCCATACTAGGCGTACTGCCTCTTTTTCCATCGCTCTGACCATGACCATACAAATCAAATCCACAAAAAGCATAATTATATTCTTGGAATTTTTCGGCCCAATGATCGTAGCGTTCTATATGCTCTCCCAAACCATGAATCAACGCGACAACGATGTTGTTTTCGGGTTTTGCGTGATATTTGTAAAAGAATTTTTTGCCTTGAAAATCAATGAATTTTTCCATTTCGAAACTATTTTTAAGCAAATGTACTCAAATAAAATAAATAATTCCGTTCTTTTTAGAAAAAAAGCATTATTTTTGCACCTCGTTAAAAAAAGGACTTGGTAGCTCAGCTGGATAGAGCAACTGCCTTCTAAGCAGTAGGTCACAGGTTCGAATCCTGTCCAGGTCACATTAAGCTTTCACATTTGTGGAGGCTTTTTTGTTTTTATTCAATAAATAATAAATAATAAATAATAAATTTCACTACCTAAATAACCATTTGCGCCAATTATAAAAATTTTCATTTATTCTCTTTTAAAAACGTAATTGTCACAAAACTCTTTTAATAATTTCTTCCAATTCGGATAGCATCATAGCCGATGCACCCCAGATAATTTTATTATCTATCGAATAGGTGGGCGTGGTATAATCGGTATTTTTATAAAAAAATGTTTGTTCTTTTTTGTTGGAATCATCCAAAAAGGTAGTTAGCGGAAACTCACATACTTGCTTTACTTCTCTAGGATCTTGATTGTATGCTTGCTTTTCATCGATAAATGAAATATAGGGATATACCAAAAAATGACTTACGGGAATATAAACAGGCGATAAAGCCCCCAATATATGATGCGATTCGAGCTTCCAGCCTATTTCCTCTTGTGTCTCACGAAGTGCGGTCTGCATCAAGTCAAAGTCTTCGGGGTCTTTTTTACCTCCGGGAAATGCCATTTGTCCACTATGTGTGCCATCATATTCTTGACGTTCTATCATAATGAAATGCAGCGTTTCCTCTTTTGGGAATATCAAAATTTGAACGGCTGCCAGCCTTGGGCTTTTTGCTAATATTTCGTCAATAGTAAGTATGGGACGATCTAATTTTGCCATACGAAACTGTGCGTTGATTCCCGGCAAAGGCTGGGATAACGCTTGCTGTATCGCATGAACCAACGAAAGCATATTTTATTGAGCTAAAGCTTTTTCAATACTCGTTTCAAATAGATTTTTAAGTGTAGCTATTTGACCATAATCTTCGGAATCTACTATTGCTTGCGTACCTTTAGTCACTCCAATTTTTGAGAATGGAATATTATTTGAACTGCAAAATGCTTCAAATTCAGCTTCGTTATTAGAGGTTAATAAAGCTCTTCCTTGTGCTTCACCAAACAAAAAGGCATCTTTTCGGATTCCTTCGGTACTTTGGATTTCAAATCCAATGCCATTGATAAAACTACTTTCACACAATGCCGTCCATATTCCGCCATCGGCTACATCATGACAACTCGCT
>JBIILY010000064.1:0-6373 GCA_044338225.1 Chitinophagales bacterium | reverse complement strand
CGATTTTAAAACTTTTATCTACAAAAAGAAAGAACCCGAAAAAAATCCTATTTTTACCTACAATCAGCAAGGCAAAATCATTGAAAATGCGATATGCGTAGATGCTTCCTGTCTGGGCAATCCCGGCAAAATGGAATATAGAGGCGTGGACTATCAAACCCGTACCGAAATTTTCCGAAAAGGAATATTTGAAGATGCTACTGTGAATATTGGTGAATTTTTGGCTATAGTACACGGGCTCAGCTATCTCAAACAACACAATTTGAACAAAATAATCTATACCGATAGCAATACCGCTATAGCATGGGTAAAGAAAAAGAAAGCAGGCACGAAACTCGAATTGACCGAGCGAAATAAAATGGCGTTTGAATGGGTAGAAAAAGCAGAAAATTGGTTGAGGCAAAATGATATTACTACGCCTATCGTCAAATGGGAAACCAATAAATGGGGCGAAATACCCGCCGATTTTGGGAGGAAATAAAAAACTACGAATTTCCCTCTTTACTTTCTTTATCTTCTTCTTCGCGAATTTTATTTTTGATAATATCCCCCAAAACTTTGATAGCCACGCTGTTGAATCCGCCCAAAGGCAAGATAATATCCGCAAATTTTTTGGTGGGTTCAATGAATTGTTCGTGCATAGGTTTTACGGTTTCGAGGTATCGTTTCAAAACTTCATTGACATCGCGTCCACGCTCTACAATATCTCGTTGGATTACACGAATCAAGCGTTCATCGGCAGGCGCATCTACATATACGCAAATATCCATTTTCTCTCGTAGTTTTTTATCCGTCAATATCAAGATTCCTTCTACTATAATGGCTTTTTTGGGATCGGTATGAATCGTTTCTTTGCTTCTACTACATGTTAGATAAGAATAAATGGGTTGTTCAATGGCTTTTTGATGTTTCAAATCTTCTACATGACTAGCCAAAAGACTAAATTCAATGGCATCGGGATGGTCAAAATTTGTATTTTTCTTTTCTTCTTCGGTCAAATGACCATTGTCTTTATAATAGTTATCTTGGGAAAGTAACACCACGTCTTTTTTGGGAAAAAGATTCATGATTTTTTTTACTACTGTTGTTTTTCCAGAGCCTGTACCGCCCGCAATGCCAATAACCATTTGATACGCTACGTTTTTATTTGTTAAGAAGAAGAAAAAAGATTATTAAACGATTTTACCGCCTTTGAGCTCTTCCGTTAATTTTTTGAAATCTTCCATTCTGTTTTCAAATAATAATTGCGCTTGCATTGGCCATGTTTCAGGTGAATGCATTGCAAAACGAGGTCCTCCCTCATTCAATATTTCTTGAATCACTTCTATTTTGCTATCAGCTAATTCTTTATAAGTATTGATATTTTTGGCATTCAACAGTTTTTCAATAGCTGGGCCTATACCTTCAATTACTTTTAGGTCATTTTTTGTACTAGAAATAGGCGTTTTGGCTACCGTTTTTTTAACTGTAGTTGTGTTTTTAGCTGTTTTAACGGGTTCTACCGTTTGTACTATTTTATTTACTTCGGTTGTTTTGGCTACTGTTTTTTTAGCAGTAGGTTTTGGTGCCTGCTCCTTTGTTTCTGGTTTAGAAATTGCTTCTTTTTTGGCTGTTTGGGAATTAGAACCAATCTTATTATTAGTAGATAGAGAAGCTTCTTTTTCCATTTGATTAAATTTTTCTACAATGCTGCTTTCAGTAGAAGTTTCATTTTTGACATCATTGTATACAAATTCTTTTTTGGTTCTATGGCTCATAAAATATCCCAATAGAAAACCTAATAAAGATGCCAAAAATAGCATGATTAATATTTCGATAGAGGCATCCGTTTTATCGTATTTCTCTAATAAATTGCTTTGAAAAATGGTTAAAGTGAATATCATAATCTTTGATTTATTATTATTGAATAATTTTTATTTCTACACGGCGGTTTTTGGCTTTATTTTCAGCTGTATTATTATCTACTTTTGGTTTAGACGAGCCAAAAGCTTCTATCACTATTTTATCTTTGGAAAGTCCCAAACTTACCAATTGGTCTCGTACTACTTTGCATCGGTCTTCCGAAAGCGTTTTATTGGCATATTCGGCACCTACATTGTCCGTATGTCCTTCCAATTTTATTTTTTGAGTACTTGTCACTATTTTAGCGATATAATCTTTAAGCAAATTTGTAAAACCTTCATTTTTTAAGCCTTTGATTGAGCTTGAAGGGAAATAAATTTCGGACATATTATCATGGCTTACCACTTTTACTTCGGATAAATTTGAATAATGGGTCGTGTCGGCCATTTGTATTTTTAATGCTTGAAAAGGAGCTAAAAAAGATGAGTCTTTGATTAATTCGCTGGCTACAAGTTTAATTTTGCTCGTATCCATACAAGAAGCTAAAAGATTTTTTAATTGCTGCGCTCTTGCCAATCCTAAGTTTGCAAATGAAGTCGCATTGGTTTCATCGGAGAAATATGAGCCCACTATTTCTATAGTTTGGCCATTGTATTGGCTACAAATATTACTTCTGTATATATCAAAGTCATGTAAAAGCGCACTATCCGAATTGATGTTAAACGAAATAGGGAAGGACGGAACATGAAATTGGGATGAATCCATTACCGGAATTCTATCTGAATCGCAAAAGTTTTTGATGCTACAAGTATAGTATTTCCAACAAACCAGCCACCAAATTAACATTACGATGAGTACTAAAATGCTTTTTAAATTCATCTAAAGCAACGTTTAAAATTGATTAAATTATTTTGCAAACTTATAAAAAAAAATTGATATTGTTTGCTTTAAATTATAATTATTTAAAATTCAATGTATTGTGAATAGCTTTGTATCGAGGTTTGTATTTGTAAAATGTTGAAATTCAAATATTTGCATAGTTGATTTTTTGTGTATAAAATTGTTAAAAATCCATACATTTTGTGCTCTCTTCCTATTTTGTCAAAAAAAAGTTTTACCTTAGCGCCTCTTAGATATTAATACATTAAAAAATATGCCCAATTTATCTTTTCCAAAAAACAAAATGCACATTTTATTATTAGAAAATGTTCATGCTAGAGCCAAAGAAATATTCGAAAAAGACGGTTTTTCGGTTCAATGTCTCAAAGGTGCTTTGAATGAAGAAGAGTTAATTGAGAAAATTAAGGATGTACATATCTTGGGCATCCGATCCAAAACGACGGTAACACAGCGTGTGCTTGATGCCGCACCTAAATTGATGGCAATTGGTGCTTTTTGTATCGGTACCAATCAAATTGATTTGAAAGCAGCCGCCAATAAAGGCATTCCCGTTTTCAATGCACCTTTTTCCAACACTCGATCTGTTGTGGAGCTGGCATTGGGATTGTCTATCATGCTCATTCGGGGTATTTTTGAAAAAAGTATGCAATTGCATCAAGGTATTTGGAATAAAGTAGCTAAAAATAGCTATGAAATTCGTGGTAAAAAGATAGGGATTATTGGTTATGGTAATATTGGAAGCCAACTCTCGGTTTTGGCAGAAGCGATAGGTATGGAAGTTCATTTTTATGATTTAGATGAAAAATTACCATTAGGAAATGCCAAAAAATGTCAGTCATTGGATGAATTACTCGCTATTTCGGATGTGGTTTCATTACATTTGGATGGACGAAGTATGAATGCCAATATTTTTACCCAAAAAGAATTTGAAAAAATGAAGCCGGGCGCACTTTTTATTAATTTGTCGCGTGGGCATATTGTTAATATTTCAGACCTAGCGGATGCACTTAGGTCGGGGCATTTGAATGGGGCTGCACTCGATGTGTTTCCGTATGAACCCAAAGAAAACAACGAACCGTTTGTCAGCGAACTTTTGGGTATGCCCAATGTTATTTTGACGCCTCATATTGGGGGAAGCACCGAAGAAGCTCAAGAAAATATAGGTCAATTTGTCCCAAATCGGTTTTTAGATTTTATCAATAAAGGCAGTACGCAAGGTGCGGTAAATTTCCCCGAATTACATCTAGCCGCCAATAGCGATAATTCCAATAGAATCATACATATACATCAGAATACTCCAGGTATTTTGGCTAAAATCAATCATGTATTTGCCCAAAATGAAATTAATATCTTGGGGCAATATCTCAAAACCGATGAAAATCTGGGATATGTAATTACCGATATTGCTGCAGGGTATCATGCGGATTTGAAGCAAGAATTGACATCTATTGAAGGAACTATTAAGTATAGAGAATTGTATTAATACTTATGGACATGAAGAATCCTCAAACTTTTTTTAATGTAGGGCCCGCTATGATTTTTGAGCAAGTGCCTGCGTATACCGCGCAATTTTTTCAAGAAAATATGGGCTCTGTCTCGCATCGAAGTCCAGAATTTAGAGAATTGCATCGTCAAATTATAGCTAATTTGAAAAAGTTGTTGCAAATTCCTGAGACATATGGTATTTTCTTTTCGGGTTCTGCTTCGGAGCTGTGGGAACGAATTCTATTAAATGGTGTAGCACATAAAAGTGCGCATATTGTCAATGGTTCCTTTTCTAGCAAATTTCATGATTATGCACAAAGTTTAAATTTACAAACGCAAAAGATCGCTTTTGAAGAAGGCGAAGGATTTGAAGCTACGCAAATTTCAATCGACAATGATGCAGAAATGATTTGTATTACCCAAAATGAAACATCAACGGGCGTTTGGATTCCAGAAAATACCATTTCCGAAATTGCTCAGAAATATCCCGAAAAATTGATTTCGGTGGATATTGTTTCTTCGGTTCCTATTGCAAATTTAGATTTTAATTATATCGATAATGCCTTTTTTTCGGTTCAAAAAGCTTTTGGAATGCCTGCTGGATTGGGCGTGTGGATTGTTTCGCCTCGAATGCTAGCCAAATCCATTGAACTGAAAGCTCAAAAAGGAATTGGCGCACATCATACCTTGCCTGTGCATTGGAAAAATTTTGAGAATAACGAAACCCATTCCACCCCCAATGTATATGCTATTTATTTGCTCAATAAAATAGTAGAAATGCTTTTGAACAAAGGCATTGAGGCGATTAGAACCCAAATTGAATCCAGAGCGCAAAGTTTTTATGAATCCTTGAATTCTATGAAACATTTTCGTGCTTTTGTAGCGCAGCCCAAATTTCAGTCTCCAACGATTATAGTCATACAGGCAGATAGTGCCGAGCGCATTGAAGCCGTTAAAAAATATTTGAAATCTCAAGATATATCGGTTAGTAGCGGATATGGAAAAAATAAAGCGTTGCATATTCGAATAGGGAATTTCCCTGCCGTGCCGGATGAGGCTTATGAAAAATTATTACAAATATTAAAACAAATGGATTGATATGAAAATACCTGCTTCCGAATTGATTTTGAACTCCGATCTTAGTGTATATCACTTAAATTTATTGCCACAAGATATTGCTGATAACATTATTTTTGTGGGCGATCCTGATAGAGTAGGGGATATTTCCTGCTATTTTGATACGATTGAAGTCAAAAAACAAAAACGTGAATTTTTGACTCATACTGGCACTATGAAAGGCAAGCGAATTACCGTAATTTCAACGGGAATAGGTACCGATAATATCGATATTGTGATTAATGAATTGGATGCGTTATTGAATGTCGATTTAGAAAAAAGAGAAGTTAAAAAAGAACTCAAATCGCTTAAAATTATTAGAATTGGAACTTCGGGGGCTTTGCACGCCGATATTCCATTGGATAGTATTGTTTTGAGCCAGTATGCCATAGGAATGGAAGGTTTGATGCACTTTTATCAGACGAGTCCTTCGCCAAAAGAAATGCAGTTGAAACAAGATTTTGAAGCTTTTTTGAAACAAGAATCTATTGCCGTTATTGAGCCATACACAGCTGAGGCTTCGCAAGAATTGTTGGATTTATTTCCCGAGTTTGTAAAAGGAATTACGCTCACCAATACAGGTTTTTATGCGCCACAAGGTCGTCAAGTTCGTGCCATTCCCAAAGTAGAAAACTATAATGATAAAATGTCAAAATTTCACTCATCTTTGGGGAAAATCACCAATTTTGAAATGGAAACATCGGGCATTTATGGCTTATCCAATTTGCTGGGGCATCACGCACTTTCGGTGAATGTAATTATTGCCAATAGAGCCTTAGGCAAATTTTCGGAGAACCCTCAACAAGCGGTTAAAAAAGCTATTGAGATGATTTTGGGAAAGTTGTAGCAGTTATAATGTAAATTCATAATCCCGCTCCACTTGACATATTCTTGTTTTAAAGGCGCTATACCATTTTGAAATGCCATTTTGTTGTGCTTTTTGGTGCTCTGTATGCGCTTTCCATGCTCTGATACTCTCCAAATCTTTCCAATACGAAATGGTAATTCCAATAGCATCTCTAGCGGACTC
>JBIILY010000207.1:0-3442 GCA_044338225.1 Chitinophagales bacterium | reverse complement strand
CAATATCCGTTCTAATAGAAGTGAAAATAACGGCATAATAAGGCGGTTTGGGAGTTTTTGCGATCATAGTTTCCATAATAATGTTAATACCAAATATAAGGACAAAAATTGGGCTCGCCTTTTATGGGTTGATCTTTTGATTTGAATAAATAGCCTAGGGATAATTCCAGTCCGCCATAACTAGAAGAAGCAATACTGAGAGGTGAATTGTTAAAATCATAGCTGAGCTGTGCCGTAAAAACGTTTTTTTCATAATGGAACCAAGGAATCCAAGCATCTCCAATTCTATGGCTCAATCCAAAGGTAATACTGGATTTATCATCTTCAAAACCTTTGGCTAAATCTAGCTTAACCCCAAGTCCCATGACCCATTCATATTTACCGTCTTGCCATTGATAAAATCCGAGGGGCATCATGGCAATATGTTTCCATACCACAAAATCGGCACTGGTATAAAAATTGAATTTTCGTTGAAGCAATGCATTTGAGGATCTATTAAGAAAATTCTGATTGGTTTGATTCAAATGTTGAATAGAAAATCCTAAATTGAAGATATGGTCTTCTCTAAAAATTTGATTATAATTCAATCCAATTCCAAAATCAAAAAAGCTCAATTGGGTTCGGTCAAATTGTTCGTTGATAGGAATGTTAGGATCAAAATAATCGCCATTAAATTGATTGTCAAATCGAAGTTGATTGGGATCATACGAACGTTGAGTAAAATTTACTTGAGCCCCAATACTCAACGATGCTGGATTTCGTCCACCAAAAGTATAGTGATAAGCTGGGCTAAAAGAAGCCATGGTGGTGGTAAATTTTCCATCACCCGCTCTGTCGGATACTACTAGAGCCCCAAAACCAAAGCGATCTCTTGAGGTTTCAAACGTTAAATTATAATCGGCACTTAAACAAATGGAGTTGTATGGAACAGGAATGGCTTGCCATTGGTTTCTAAAATTCGCCATAACCCGAACTTGTCCTTCAAAAGCTCCTGACAAAGCGGGATTTAGGAATAAGGGCGTTCGGTTAAATTGTGAAAAATGCAAATCTTGGGCGATACCATGTATTTGAAAAATAAATATGGATACAATTAAAATAAAAAAGCGCTTCTTCAAGTTCATGCTCCGTTATTTTAATAAAGTAATATTTCCCGATTTTTTTAATTGGGCTCCGCCTATACATAATACATCTAAATAATATGCGTATACAGATGGTTCTAGTAAAACACCTTTATATGTGCCATCCCAACCTTTCTTTTGTGTATTAGTCTCAAAAATAAGTTGTCCCCATCGGTCGTATACGGCAAAATATAATTTTACGATATTATCGCCTCGTACATAGAGCGCGTCATTTTTCCCATCACTATTGGGGGTAAATGCATTGGGTACATATACTTCGGGGTCGTCACAAATTTCATAGTAAACTTCTACCTCTGCTGTGTCCGATTTTCTACACCCATAGCGGTCTTTTACTATCACTTCATAGATTGTATTTACTTTGGGCTTTGCCCAAGGACTGGGAACGAGGTGTTTGTCAAGTGTTTCTTTGGGCGACCATACAAAATCAGCGCCATTTTGAGTTTTGGCAAGCAATCTTGAAGAATCACCAAATTCAATTCGAGCAGGTGTAGCTATCGCTTCTAAATCTTCTAGCAATCGACTATAATCCACAGTAATGGTATCAAAATATTTGCATTTATTGGCAGGGGCTACTGTAATATCGCATCGATATTGGAATTTGTCCAACATGACATATCGAACCAATGTGTCTCTATTTTCTACCCAATTGGGTGGATTCCATGAGTATTTGTAGTTTGGATTGGCCGTAGCTTTGATAGTAAATGTATCCAATCTACATACGATTGGATTAGCGGTAAGTTTAACAAAATTGGAGTCTTTTTTGATGAATAAACTATCCGAAATACTACATCCTCTAGATAAAGAAGCGGTAACGATAAACAAGGTGTTTGCATTGATAAATCCTTTGATTTTACCCGTTCCAATACCACTTGTTATAGGAGCCGTTGGCGTCCAATTGAACTGAATATTAGGGAGATGGCTCGTTTCTATTTCAATACTATCAAATTTACAATTCAAAGAGTCGGTAGTTTTGATAAAAAAGGTATTTTTGTCCAATACATTGACGAAAACAGAATCCATAAGCTGACAATTGTTGGTATCAACTACTTGAACATAAATCGTAGCTCCTTTTTGTAGTTTGGCAAGAGCCGTGGCACCAACTCCATTGACTATTATAGGCGCTGGAGTCCAAGTATAATTTGCTCCTGTCATTGGAGTTGCTTTTAAAGATACCGTATCATTGATACAAATAATAGAATCTGCTCTTACTTTCATCAAATCATTGATGACGGTAATAAAAATAGAATCTCTCACCGTACACCCCGAATTATCTACCAATTCTAAGTAATAAAAACGAGATTTATCGGTGATGAATGTTGCTTGTGTGTCCTTTTGAGAAAGTATTAAATTTTGTGGAGACCAATTGTATATTGCATTTGAAATTGAAGGTGTAAAAATAGTAACGCCACTATCTTTGCAGCGAGTTTGATCTGCTGTAAGCTTCAAATAATTTTCTATATAACGAATACGTGCCGAATCATCAAAAGTACAGCTAGGTCTTGATAATAAAGTCGCTTTAATTTTTACAGAATTATCTACTTTATTGAAGTTGAATATGGCGGGTGAACTATTTTGACCGCTTATCAAGTTTGCATTGGGCTGCCAATTTAAAGACCACAGTGAAGATGTATTTGCCGTGGCAATGATATTGTTATTGTAGCAAATAAAACTGTCTACCGCCCAGTTCACTTTATCTTTTAACAGTTTTAATGGAATCGTATCCGATATTTGGCAACGAAGATTTATAAAATAATTTCCAATAATATTAGTAGAGGTATCTATTTTTATAATTGCGGATGTATCTGTATTTGACAAAACCCAAGAATTTGGAACCCATGAAAGTACGCCGTCTTTTGGATTAAATGTCCCTTTGAAAAGTAATTTTTCATCTTTGCAGGCAATAGAATCTCCCGTAATATTGAGTGAAGGAGAAACAAAATTAATATCAAAAGAATCTTTTGATATACATCCAAATTCACTTATATAGTTCAACTGTACTTTAAATGGAGCAATTGAAATATAAAAAGAAGCGCTATCTCGATTATTTTTAATAAGTGCATTTTGTGGATTCCAAACATATTGCCCCGAATCATATTTTGTACTTGTAAATGATCGTGTCATAAATAAGCATGCATCTTTTTCCCCTAGTATTTTTAAAGGTTTTATGGTATCCACTAAAACAAGTTGAACAAACGTGTCGGTGCAACTATTTTTGGTTAAAAGACCAATAAATGTAGTGTTTTGAGATACTTTAATTTTTGGGTTGAAGGTAGTCATGCCTCCAGGATTCCAAACAATTTTGG
>JBIILY010000281.1:0-2608 GCA_044338225.1 Chitinophagales bacterium | reverse complement strand
GGCTTACCAAAGAAATTCAGTTTGGTAGGAAACCATACTTTCAAATTTTTCACTTCCAATAAAGTCTCACCCGCTTGCAAGCTTTCTTGTCTTCTTTTGGTATCTTCGGCCGTTACTACTACGCTCTCTATCATTTCTTTTACAGATGCACTTCCGTCTACTTCGGTCATATTTCCATTTGCGTCAAATCTCATAAAATCGCTTACCGTAGGCAAAATTTTCAAACGTTTGTTCAATGGCGGTCTACAAGCCAAAAGTCCTTTTGTATAAGGATGTTGTGGATTTTCAAAAATATCAACCACCGAACCTTCTTCTACAATGACTCCTTTGTGCATCACAATTACTCTATCGGCTATTTCTGCTATCACACCCAAATCGTGCGTAATAAAAATAATAGACGTTTCTATTTCTTTTTTCAAGTCATTCATCAATTGGAGAATGGTTTTTTGAACCGTTACATCCAATGCCGTTGTGGGCTCATCCGCTATCAAAATACCCGGTTTGCAGCTCAAGGCCATTGCTATCATCACACGCTGTTTTTGTCCGCCCGAAAGCTGGTGCGGATAGGCGTTTAGCACTCTTTTTGGATCAGGCAATTTTACTTTTTCAAAAAGCTCTAGCGTCATTTCGTCCGCTTCTTTTTTAGACTTTTTCTGATGCAATATAATAGCCTCCGAAACCTGATCGCCACAGGTATAAACTGGATTTAGAGACGTCATAGGCTCCTGAAATATCATCGATATTTCATTTCCTCTAATAATTCTCATATCTTCTTCCTTCAATTTGGTAATATCTATCACCGTACCTTTATCGGTATGATACAAGATTTCGCCCGAAATAATTTTACCCGGAGGGTACGCAATCAGGCGCATAATAGACAACGACGTAACGGATTTTCCACTACCCGATTCGCCCACAATACCTACTGTTTCGCCTCTATATAATGTAAAACTAATACTTTTAATAGCTTCCACCATTCCATCTTCCGATTGAAAGCCCACCACGAGGTCCTTTACTTCAAGCAATATTTTTTTGTTAGACATATATTTTTTAATAAAATTTCAAAGTGTAAATATATTTTTTAATTTTTAAATTCTGCTAATTTTTTGTTCAAAAATCCAAAATCAAAACTTCTATGGTTTTTATTGGGCGCGTAGACAGGCTATCCGCTATATCTCCTGCGTTAACACTTCGGAGGATGCCGCTATTATCCTGCGCGCGAAACCACAAGCACATTGCCTTCCTGAAACTTAACCCATTGAATCAAAAATTCATTTAAATAGTTAATTCTTCAATTATTTTAAACATTCGCTATTCCAAAAAATAAATCGACCTAATATTTTCATTATCATACAAATACGTACTTTATTAAAAATGATTCACGATTTTTTTTATAATATATTCACGAAATACGTAAATTTGTAACTTGGCAAAATTTTAAAAAAAGACAACACATTGAGAACTTATGGGTAAAAAATTAACAGTTTATATGGTGGACGGAACTGAATATGGTCCACGTTTCAGTGAAATCGGAAATTGGGTAGGAAAAGCAATTTATAGTCCAAGATCTTCAGTAAGTAAAATTATTTCTAGAACAGAATTTGACAATCCCGGTATTTACTTTCTAAAAGGTGATCCTACAGATGATGCATTTAACGAAAAAATATACATTGGTGAAGCTGAAAATATAAGGAGTAGAATTAAACAACATTTAAGTGACCCAAATAAAGACTTTAAAGAATTGATTTTTTTTATTAGTAAAGATGAATTGTTAACAAAAACTCAAATAAAGTATTTAGAAGCTAGACTCGTTCAATTATCCATTGAAGCTAAAACAGCACAAATTGACAACGGAAATTCTCCAAGTATACCAACACTTCATGAAGCAGACATTTCTGATATGGAATATTTTTTAGATCAGATGAAATTAATTTTGCCAGTTATGGGATTTAAGTTCTTAATTTCATCAACTATAAAACATTCCGAAATTAGTAATTTTAATGACAAATTACCTGAAAGTGAAAACTTCTACATTAAGACAAAGACTTTTAATGCAACAATGATAGAAACAGACCAAGGATATATAGTTTTGAAAGGTAGCGAAGCAAAAAAAGAATTATCCCCTTCATGCACTGAGACTTACAGAGGAATGAGGAAAAAATTAATAGAGACTAAAATTTTAGTTGAAGAAAATGGAAAACTGTTCTTTGCAGAAGACGCAATATTTAACAGTCCAAGTGCTGCATCAAATATGATTTTAGGAAGAAATTCTAATGGATTTACTGAATGGGTGAATAAGGATGGAAAATTATATAAAGACGTATTAGAAAAATTAATTAACACATAAAAAACTTCTGCCAACAACGTTTGGCTTCAGAGCTAAATAGAAGATCTGTGCTTTTAATAAAAGTCATTGCCAAACTGAAAGTAAGTGCTTTTTAATCCGCTCCTTCGCCAAGCTCCGAACCGTTAGCCCCGATAGAAGCCGGCACGAAGTAAGGCGTATAGCGGGATTAGCTCCAAAAAAATCTAAAACTTAAAAACCAACCTCGCATTGATTCTTCGTCCGGTCAAACTATTAGGAACGGCAAATTGGTTGTTGTCAAAA
>JBIILY010000280.1:0-2614 GCA_044338225.1 Chitinophagales bacterium | reverse complement strand
TGAAATTTGAAAACTTTTCTCGGTATTACTCACTTTAAAGGTATCCAAGCAACTAAGTACGAAAGACTTGCCGCCCAGTGGACTATATACCTGAGAAGGGATATTAATCGTTTGATTATAATTTTTATAAACTGTAGCTATATCGCCTATACTATCTACGATTCCGTCTCCGTTTGCATCCGCAAATTTGTAATTGAAGCTAAAATTTCCAGTCCAATTAAACGCTTTTACCACGCCCCATACAGTAGTTTTGAAAATACCTTCACGAGCAATACCCGATTGAGAAAATGCAGCACCTACATTCAACACATCCAAATTATTACAAATATTATCATTATTGGCATCGCCTGGTTTTAAATCGGCCAATAAATCTGATTTTCTTATCACTACATAGTTGGTATCAAACGTAGACGTATTTTTATCTCTAACCACATAGAAAAACGTATCATTGTTTGTAGTTCCTTGAGGATCTTGATATTGTGCTTGACTTCCATTGACACTAATATTGACACTGGTGCTCGTGGCAGATTTATAAACCGAAACCAATTCATAATCCTTGCTCGCATTTAAATTGTCATTTATAAGTACAGCAATGGATATATTCGCTTGGGAACCTACTATAACTCTAGCACTATCGGGCTGTGTTCCATTTTGGGCAAATGATTTCCCAAAACTTAAAACCAACATAGATAAAAACAGTATACGTATTCTCATAATTAATAATTTAGATTGGTAACTCAATATTCTTTTCTTTCGCCTTAATTTTGACACAAAAATGGAGCAAAAAAACCGAAAAAAATGATACATTTTAATACATTTATTAAAGGCATTTTTTTTATTTATATTTTAAAATAATAACATTTTATGGCATTTTGCTATTTTTATATTAATTTTACACCCATCAAAAAAACATCGTCCCAAGACAATTTTATATACAATATAACGTAGAAAAAGAAATAATAATTCAAAATTGATGATATGCAAACTCATGTATCCAAACTAGAAGAACTTTATATTCATTTTACAAAAACAGAAAAAGAAGATATTGCTTCGCTTCTTCAATGTCGTGTGTATAATCAAAGCGAACATCTTGTTAAATTGCATCATTATTTATCGGAGAAATTAGAAAAAGACCGAGAAATAGACAAATTTGAGACGTATGCGTTTGTATTTGATAACGAAAAATTCAACGACAACAAATACCGTGTCTACCAGAGTAGATTGATAAAAATCATAGAGAAATACATTATCTTGGAGCAGATTGAGAGTTTTCCTATAGCTGAAATTAATTTGCTGTATAAATATTATAATGAGCGCAAAATGCACCGAAGTATTACTACATTACTCAAATCGAAAAATAATTTTGAGAGTAAATCATTTGAAGACAAAATGATGTATGACTTTTATTTTTCTAATGCAAAACTCAGCTATACCAATACGTATTTCCCTACTGATAATGAATTGATATACAAGACATTCAAAGAAAATCTAAAAAATCAAACGGCGCTGCATTCCTTTCAGATTTTATCTTCAAAAATTACCGAATTAAGTTTTAGCGCAAAGTACAAAACCGAAGAATTATTTGATTTTAATGAAAATGCCATTGAAAAAATTATTGAAAACAAAAGTCAATTCGATGAAATGGTTCAGCAATATGCATCAATTTTTTTATTGATCAAAAATCAAAACGAATCGGACTTTTTCATTTTGAAGGAGAATATTCACCATGAAATATTTGAAAAATTTGAACATAATCTTGTCAATCTTTTGGCGTATCTAAAAAATTATTGCATACGACAGATCAATTTGGGCAAACCGGAGTATCTTTCCCATTTATTTGAACTCAACGAGTTTAGTTTAAAATTTTATAAAAAAGAAGGCGATTTGACCTCGTTAAATTTTAGAAATATCGTGTATTGTGCGCTGCAATTAGACAAATTGGAATGGACCGAAAAATTTATTGAAGAATTTAACTATACCGTTTCTGAAAATGATCAAAAAAACTCGTATAACTTCAACTATGCGCGACTTTATTTTGAGAAAAAAGACTATGACAACGCCATGCGACAACTATTAAAAGTCACCTATGAAGACTCTTTCTACGCATCTACCGCACGGATTTTATTGATAAAGTGTAATTACGAACTCAACGATGAATTTTCATTGATTTACAACTGTCAATCTTTATTCCAATTTTTGAATCGAAACAAATTATTTATAAAAGAAAGGGTTACGAGTAATTTGAAGTTTATTAACTATGTAAAACGAATTCAAAACAAACGGCTGAGCAATAGCAATACATATTACAAAAATTTGAAAAAAACAATAGAGGGCTCTACTGTGATAGAAAAAAAATGGTTGCTAGAAAAAATAGACCAATTACTCTAAAATTTACTTTTTGGATTTGAGCCAATTAGAAAATTTATTTGCTATGTCTTTTGATTTAAAAACTACGCTAAGATTATCAAAATAATCAACTTCCGTACAATGATCAAAAAATAATTTTGAAGCCATCAATTTATCTTCATCATTTTCGATAGGAGCCAACATAACTTTTGCTTGATCTACTGTAATACATTTTTGAGATAAAAAAGAAGAAACGAAATTAGTTTTA
>JBIILY010000033.1:0-7531 GCA_044338225.1 Chitinophagales bacterium | reverse complement strand
ACAGGTATGTTGCGCAAGAAAACAATAGGAATAGTTGAAAATTTAAAAGATTTGAATTTAAATTTATATCCAAATCCAGCAAATGCTACTACTAAATTATTTGCTTCAGGTATACAAAATGGTAAATATACCGTTTCGATGTCTAATATTTTGGGACAAGTTGTCTATTCTCAAGAAGTAGATATAAAGAACAATTTATTAGATCATAATATCAATGTGAAGTCCTTAGCGGCAGGTGAATATTTGATTAATTTAGTAAATGATAATCAATCTATTGTTAGAAAATTGATAGTAACCAAGTAAGATTTGCTTATAATTGCAATGAAAAAAGGCAGCTACTTTATATAAAGTAGCTGCCTTTTTTTTTATCAAGTAATGAAACATTCTTTGGTGAAATCGATTTTAATTCAGATTATTTCTATAGTCTATAATGAATTTCTTTTATTATCATAAAAATGATACTCATTAATTCCAAGGTCTGAGTTTTTAGCTAGCAATACACGACATTTATATTTCCATTGCCATTTTAAGATTGTACTTATAAATCCAATTTTTAAAAAAGAATATATAAAAGGGTGTACTTCAATAATAAGATAATTATGTTCCAAAGAAAGTGCTTTTAACTTCTGGTGAATGGAATGCGTAATTAATATAGAAGAAGATATTTTGCCCGAACCATTGCATGATGGGCAATGTTCTTGATTTTTTACCACAACCTGAGGTTTAACTCTACTTCGTGTAATTTGCATGACACAAAATTTTGATAAGGGAAGAATGGTATGATTGGCTCTATCGGGTTTCATTGCTTTTAGCATTTCTTCAAAAATTTGCTCTCTTATTTCGGCATTTTTTGAATCTACAAAATCTATAGAAATAATACCCCCTAAATCTCTTAATCTTATTTGGCGCGCAATTTCTACGGCAGCTTCTTTGTTGAGTTTCAGAATAGCTTCATCTCCCTCCAAATTCATTTTTTTAAAGGTGTTTACACCACTATTCACATCTATTACATGCATGGCTTCCGTGTGCTCAATGACCAAATATCCGCCACTTGGCAATAAAACGGTTCTATTAAAAGAAGATTTAATTTTTGAATTAAGACCTAGTTTTTCAAAAAGTAAAGTACCATCGCTTACTCGTTGAACTATTTTACTCTTTTCAGGTGCTATTTGTGAAATATAATCTGCAATTGAATCTGCAATCTCTTTATTATTTACTACTATTTTAGTAAAACTATCGTTTAGAAAATCTCTAAGTAGTGTGTTGGATTTTCCAGCTTCTTCAAATACTTTAATTATATTATCCGCTTTTGATATTTTTTGGCAGGTATTTTCCCATATTTTAAAAAGCATATTCATATCTTCATGAATATCTTTTACACTTCTCCCGCTTGATACGGTACGAAGAATTACACCAAAGTTTTTTGGTTTGATGCTCGATACGATATCATGTAGTCGTTTTCGTTCATCTTTATCGGTGATTTTTTTTGAAATATTGATGCTATTCTCAAATGGAATTAATACCACATATCTACCCGGAAAAGATATTTCAGTACTCAATCTAGCACCTTTAGATGATATAGGCTCTTTTAATATCTGAACCGGAATCAGGTCATTTTTAGCTAATAACTCCTCAATTTTTCTATTTTTTTCAAGAGAAGGTTTTAAAGTATATTGTTCAATTTTCAGGTTTTTATCACCTTTTAGCTTTCTGAAAAAATCTTGAATAGAACCAAAATTCTCTCCCAAATCAGTATAGTGTAAAAACGCTTCTTTATCTTCATTAATATCCACAAATACAGCATTCAGAGCAGGAAGCATTTTTTTGACTCTAGCCCAATAAATATCTCCAATATTTAATTGTGTAGTAATATTTTCTTTGTGAAATTCTACCAACTCACCATTCTCTAGCAAGGCCATTTCACAGCCGTGTTCGGCAGCTTGTATTATTAATTCTCTAGCAATATTGTTCATACAATAGTTTACACAAATAAAAATATAATGCCTGCAAAGACAGACATTATATTTTTATAAATTTATTAAATAAATGGATTTTGGACTCAGTCCAATTTCTCAAAAAGAAAATTATTTTTTCTTTTTATGACGCATTTTTCTTAATCTTTTCTTTCTTTTGTGAGTTGCTATTTTATGTCTTTTTCTTTTTTTACCACAAGGCATAGTCTTTAATTTAAAGGGTTATATAAATTGTTATTTTTTATTGTTATTTAAGCTTTTAATAGCCATGCGAAGTTGCTCTTTTAAAGGAGCTTCAATTCCTGGTATATCAATTATTTTTTGTAAATCTTTTTCAGCTTGTTCTTTTCGGTTCGTTTGTGAATACATTTCTGCACGCATCAAAAGAGCATCTACATTATTCGGTTGCAAATATAATACTTTTTTCAATCGTTGTTCAACTTTGTCGTATTGTCCTGAGACTAAACCAAATTTTGCTAGCAATAAATTTGCTGGGCCATTCATAGAATCTTTTTTTACGATTGAAAGCAAGATTTGAACTCCTTTCATAGGTTCGCTTTGAAGCTCCATATAACTTTGAGCTAGTTTTAACTTAGCTGAAGGTTTATTAGTATCGGTACTGTAGCTTTTTTCAAATGAATAAGTTGCTTTGTTTGAAATATCTTTTATTAATAAAGTGTCCAATTTTGAATCTGAAAAAAGATTGATGAAATTATCTCCACAAATTTCCCATGAATTAGAATTTTTGATAATTTCAGCCTTTTTTAATACATAAAGCGAAGCTAGTTCTGGATTTTGAATAGTATTAAAATAGGTAATAATACTGCTAAGCGCTTGAACTTTTGATAAGCTGTCCGAACTGTTACTATATATTTGAATTAAGCTGTCTGCTTTTGATTTTATTAATTCACTAGCATTTTGCAAGAATTTTTCTTCATGCTGTTCTAGTGTATATATTGCTTTTTCCATAGCCATGGGTTCATTTACTTTTTTAGACTTGGTAGGAATAAAAACAAATGCTATAATTGCTAAAATTACGGTAATGGCTAAAAATAAAAAAGATTTGTTTTTCAAAATCAAAAATTATTTAATTTTTTTACTTGATTTTACTTTCTCTACAAATTCTTTTGCAGGTTTGAAAGCAGGGATGTTATGCTCAGGGATATTAATTGTTGTATTCTTTTTGATATTTCTACCAATTTTTGCTGCTCTTTTTTTGATAATGAAGCTACCAAATCCTCTTACATATACATTCTCACCATTTTCTAATGAAGTTTTTACTTCTTTAAAAAATTGTTCTACAGCTACCAATACATCTACTTTTGGAACACCTGTATTTTCAGCTATTTTAGCTATTACATCTGCTTTTCTCATTAGTTAAAATTTTTATTTAGGGGTGCAAATATAAGGGGGATTGAATTAATTTTATGTTTTTTTTTTTGAAAAACCTTAATATTCAACATTTTAAATAATTTTCGCATAATTAATGCCTTTTAAAGCGTTGATAGTCAATATTGTATCATAATATTTGATTTTATCTAAGGAGATATTTTTTTCTATCCATTTCAATCGGGAGGATTTTAATATTCGTTCTTTTAAATAACTTCGGTATACGCCTTCCACACAACCGTTTTGCAATAAAGGGGTATGTATTTCTTGGTCTTTGATAAATAAAATATTGGCAATACTCGTCTCTATAATATGATTGTTTTTATCTAATATGATGGCTTGGTCAGCATGATTATCCCATGCAAATTTCAAGGAATTGTCATATATGGTTCTTTCTGTAGTTTTAAAATTGTTTTTCTCAGCGTTTATTTTTTCATCATAGTAAATGATTAACTTTTTTATGATACTTGATTTATGTATTTCACTTTCAAACTCTTGAGAAATAATTTCTAAATGATTATACCCAAAATTTAATCTAATTTTTTTCTCAAAACTTTTAATGGATATTTGTTTATTAATTTCTGATAGTAAATAGTCTGAAGAGGGAATTGTTGTAAAAGGAAAAAAATAACGCCATGTTTTTTCAATTCTTTTGTAGTGATAAGGCCAAAGTCTTATTTTTTCACCTCGCATGAGCATAGTTTCAAAAAATATGCTATCGTTTTGACTCATCTGCTATCCATTTTTTTGATTGAATGAGTATTGCTATCAAAAAATAAAAGAAAAATCCGTTTTTAGCTGTTTCTATCAAATCGCTAAAAAGTAAATTAACCAATAAAATGATATAGGATGCCCCTAGAGCGAGTATAATTTGTTTGTGAAATGAATCTCTACTTTGGTGATAATATTTTTCTATGTAATACAAAAACAATATGTTAAATCCAAAAAATAATAGAAATCCTATGTAGCCTTGCTCCGAAATCATCAACAAAAAGTAATTGTGGCAAGATAGATTTAGTCTATTGTCGCTTACCCATGTATGAAAATGATATAAAGAATAGGGCTTGTATGTAAATGGAAAATTATTAGGACCTACTCCTACAATTGGATGTTCTGAAGACATTCTTAATACACTAATCCACATATTGAGGCGTTCCATGCTGCTAGCATCTTTGCCTTGAAAAGTAGCAATTAAATGGTCCTTGAAATTTCCATGCATGACCGTTTTAGTAAAATCGGGCTGTAGCTTTAGATAATTATACTCCTTAGATAGCATAAAAATAAATCCAATGGCTAATATAGATACAAAAATAAAGGCATGAATGCTTTTCCTCTTTTTTATTAAAAATATGAAAATGAATGCGCTTAATAATGCTATATAGCAGGAACGAGTATATGAAAAATAAATAGCAATCAATGTTATGACAGCACTATAAACCAAAAATAATCTGAGAAGTGTACCTTTTTTTAACCAACTGATAGCCAATATGATAAATGGAAAGAATATAGACATCGTAGTTGCATACAAAACGTGATTGGCATAAAAAGGTAGCGAAAATTGATTGGTTTGTTCAAAATCAAAATTTCCAAGAATGGTTCGAGTAAAACTATAAATAACCGTGAAAAATAATGGAATGAAAAAAATCCAAAAAAAATTTTTTAAATTTTCGGTAGTCTTAATGATTTGGTATGAAGCCATGAGAAATGCACTGATATACCATGTTTTGGCTAGGGTGTATTTCAATGCAATTATCTTGTTTTGAGCTGTGATAGAAGTGATTATAGCCCAAAGAAAAAGCCCTAAAATACTGAGGAATAATGGATGTTTTACCAATTGGGAAAAACGATTTTCTTTTCTTAGTAAAATATGAATCCAATACATTGCAGAAATACCCATGCATAAAAATTCTGTAGGGAAATCAGTAGATAGGCTACTATTAAAATCATAAACAATACACAATGGGATGGATCCAATTAGTATCCAATAAAAAAAGGTATAATGTAGCCCCAGTAATATTCCAGACAAAATCACAAAAGGAAATACTGCAACTAATGGAGTGTTTATATATATTCCCGTTAAAATGAAAAGCAATACCAAAAAAGAAAAGCCGATGATTTGCTTTTCAATAGAAAGTTTATTTAAAAACGATGCTGTTTTCAATTAAAGATTTTCTTTTAAAAATTTATATTGAAGTGAAAGGACTGCAATGAGAAGAGAAGCTATAATAGTTCCTAATGTGCTAAAAAGAACGATCATCCAGCGAATGGGCTTTGATTTTTTTTCCGCGGGAAAGGCTTTTTCCAAAACAGTGATAGCCGCAATATTGTCATTTGTGGAAACTTTATATTCTGTCAATGATTTGTTCAGCGCTTTTAATTCTTCATCCATATCAGAAGATTTAATTGCTGATGATGATTTTTCAGCTATTTCTTTTTCAAGCATTTTTACAATCTTGAGTCTATTTTCTTTGATAGGCTCTATGGATAACTGGTTGATTTTATCGGCAATATCATTGACCATTTTTGCACATAAGTCTTTATCCGTATCCAATAAAATGATTTCTATAGCATCTCTGTCGTTTTTAAAAGCAGCATAATTTTTTAAGAAATCTTCTTTTGTTTTGGTATAAATAAAAGCTTCATCCTTATTATATCCATAGTGTGAAACCAACTGATATTTATTGATGATATAATCAATAACCGTGGAAGAATTAGCAAATGATAAAATTCTATTTGCATCATATTTATTGCCATAATATGAAAATTCCGACTGGTTTTGTTGTTGACCAAAAATGCTATTTTTGTCTGCAAGCGTCAAATTATTTGGATAAATAATCGTTTTAGATTCATAGTATACAGGCAATATCATGGCTATAATTATAGAGCTGATTAGTGCTAGAATAGTCATTGAAAGTATTTGTTTTTTGAATAAAATAAATACCTTAATAAGATCTACTAAGTGAAAATCATATAGGGGCTTATTTGTAACTGACATGTTTTTAAATTTGATTTTTTGAAGAACGAAATTAAAGAAAAAAAATTGTAGTCTTATAATAATTCTATATTCGGATCCCAAAAAATAGATTTGAAGTAAATGATTTTGTCATTTTTCACCTCTATTCCTTCTTTTTTTAAAAGAATCTCCATTTCATTTTCTATGCCAAAATGATGTTTGCCTGTAAGAAGTCCTTGGCTATTTACAACCCTATGAGCAGGGATAGGATTTTCAAGAAAATGGGAATGATTCATAGCATAGCCAACCATGCGGGCACTTTTTCTTGACCCAAGGAAATTTGCAATGGCGCCATAGCTTGTAACTTTTCCTTTTGGAATTTTATCAACAACTTTATAAACATTTTCAAAAAAATCATTCATATTAAAATATTTTAGTATATTTGCCAACTTTTTAGGTAATATTATTTAATTCTAAAATTAATAACAAAATGCAAATTAAAAGATTTATAACTATATTAGTTGCATTATTTTTGGTGATTTCGGTTCAATCTCAGGGTTTACACGCTGTTGACGAAAAATGTGAGGATAATTTAGTAACAACTTTTTCAAAATATTTCTCAAAGTCTATAAAAAGAGACACCTCATCGAATGTGAGAAGAGAAAGTACAGTCTCAAGTTACGCAAGTAAGTTGTATCAATCTACGGTTGATAACGTAATCAGTGTAGGAAAGACTTTTTTGGGAATACCTTATCGTTGGGGCGGTGTTAGAGAAAATGGATTTGATTGTAGTGGATTTATCAAATACATATTTGACTGGTTCGATCTTAGACTTCCTCGTACTAGTAGAGAAATGGTTAATTATGGTCAATATGTAAGCCGCGATGAGCTTCAAAAAGGTGATTTGGTTTTCTTTTCGGGTAGAAATACTATGAATGGAGTAATTGGACATATTGGAATTGTAGTAGAAGTGACCAATGGTGTTATAAAAATGATGCACTCTTCTTCTTCAAAAGGAGTTCATATAGAAGATTTGAACCAGAGCGAATATTTTAGCAAGCGTTATATAACCGCTAGAAGATTGCCATTGGATCAAATGCAAGCTAAGCAAAAAATTCAATAAGAAATTTATTGCATGCAAAATGATGTTTTTTTTGGTAATAAAAATGCCAAAAAACTTGCAATTCTGATTGACCCAGATAAGTTTTCTTTTTCA
>JBIILY010000279.1:0-2629 GCA_044338225.1 Chitinophagales bacterium | reverse complement strand
AACGCTTGCACCCTCCGTATTACCGCGGCTGCTGGCACGGAGTTAGCCGGTGCTTATTCTCTAGGTACCTTCAACAGCGGATGAATCCACTGATTTATTCCCTAGCTAAAGGAGTTTACAACCCATAGGGCCTTATTCCTCCACGCGGGATGGCTGGATCAGAGTTGCCTCCATTGTCCAATATTCCTTACTGCTGCCTCCCGTAGGAGTCGGGCCCGTGTCTCAGTGCCCGTGTGGCTGATCATCCTCTCAGACCAGCTACCGATCGTTGCCTTGGTAGGCCGTTACCCTACCAACTAGCTAATCGGACGCACGACTATCCTATACCGCCGGAGCTTTAATTATTAAATGATGCCATTCAATAATATTATGGAGTATTACTCTCAGTTTCCCAAGGCTATCTTCCTGTATAGGGCAAGTTTCATACGCGTTACGCACCCGTCTGCCGCTCCGTATTGCTACAGCGCTCGACTTGCATGTATTAGGCCTCCCGCTAGCGTTCATCCTGAGCCAGAATCAAACTCTCCATAGTGAATTTGTCTGTACATTTTTTCAAAGAAAAAATATTATTTTATTGTTTTACGCTTCTTACCAAGTTATGTTCTACTTGTTTCTCGTTTTTATTTCAATGAACTCTTTTTAAACTTTCTCTTCACTTTCTTTCTACACATTCGCTTCAAGCTATCCCCGAAACGGAGTGCAAAGATAAAGAGCTTTTTTTTAATCGTGCAAACTTTTTTATCTTTTTTTTATTTTTAGTGCTTGACTCATACAAAATCTATTGTTTTTCAATCGATTAATTGCCTATTTTTTTTTTGAAAAAAATTTTTAATTCGCTTTTTTAACCATAAAAATGATTCATTTGCTTCATTCAACCGCTAAATCATATGTTTTCTTTTTGAAAATATATCGATTTTTGAAGCAAAATTTGAATAATTAATCATTTTTTGGAAACAAAATATACACTTTTTATAAAAGAATCTATAAAGCTACAACGACTATCTTATAGCAAGCATTAGTGTAGCGGTGCTTGTGCATTTATTATTTTCTTTACTATATAGGCACAAGCTTCATTCGTGCCTCATTCAAGCTTGCGCCAAGTTGGGCGGATATTGTTTTTTTTTGAAATTTAGAACATCCTAGTCACCGCTTCGCTAAGAACAGGGCGAGAAGGGGTTCAGCTTTTTAAGTTAGTTTTATTAGTTGATTTTCAAGTTTAACGTTGAAATTAATTTCAGCTTTTAAGGCTTTAAATACTTTCAAAATTGTGTCAATTGTTGCACTATTTGTACTACTTTCTAATTTAGAAATTTGTGATTTTTGTACACCAATTAATTCTCCAAGTTGTTCTTGAGTCAAATTACGTTCTTGTCTTGCAGTTTTTATCATTCTGCCCAAAACTTCCATATTTAGTTCATATTCGTACTCGTCTCTTTCCTGAGTTCCTACTTTACCTAAATACTTATCTTTCATTTCGGCAAGTGTGTACGATTTTATTTCTGTCTTTGCCATTATTTCTTGTTTTTCTTGTTATTAAAATACATTTCTCTAATTTTCATTGCTCTATCTATTTCGTTATTTGGAACTTTGTCCACTTTTTTGATAAATCCGTGTGTAGCAAATACCAAAGTTTTCTTACCGTCTGTTTTGTCCCAAAATGCTAAAAGTCTAATTTGTAGCCCTGCATATAAAGTTCTAAATTCCCAAATGTCATTTTTTAGTTTTTTAAAAAGTCTCGGGTCATTTGTCTGTTCGGCAAGGTCAATATTATAAAACACTTTTCTAGCAGTTTTTAAATCCAATTCGGAAATAAATTTGTCGGCTTCCTCTAAAAATCGCGTCTCAAAATATTGCATTAATTTCTATCATTCTTTTTTGTTTTACAAAGATACAAAAGTTTCCAAATATTGCAACTTTAATTTTCAATAAACGAACTTTATTAAAGTCTATTTATCTATCTAAATGCTCTTTATAAGCTGATAAACAACTATTTAATTATACCAAACTTACATATAAAATAGTCCAATCTATCATGTAAGTTTAGAGTGGTAAATGCCGTTATAACAAGCAAATACTACAATTGAGAGAAACGAAGATTGGACTATATTGATTGTATAAACGGTATTACAGCAAATATAAAACATTTTTTCAAGTAAACATAAACTTATTAGTTATAAAAAAAACACTCTTAACCCGCGTGAGGGATAGCAGCGGTATCCTATGGAGCGTAGCGGAATAGATACAAGTACCGAACATATATCCGTAATTTTCAAACTTCGTTTTCAAAAACGGCTGCAATGTCGGTATTTTCAACGCACAGCCCGACCTATAATAGATATGTGAAAAGGATTTTCTAATAATTTAGCTCGTAGAATTCTTTGTATCGGCTCCAAGCGCCTGTCATCTGGAGTAGATCGAAATTGGAGGTAGAGATAACCGTATAGTCAAAATTTTCGGCATATTTGGATAGCGTAGATTCGGACTTGAGAAATTCATTCATGCCTAGCGCTTTGGCTACTTTATCAAATCGTCCAATGGAAATATATGGATTCTTTTGTATATAGATGAGTTCGACGAGTATTTTTGAATTGGGGAATGTTTTGTAGACTACTTTCTCCAAATCATTTTT
>JBIILY010000299.1:0-2641 GCA_044338225.1 Chitinophagales bacterium | reverse complement strand
AACTAATACTTGCATTCTTGTAAGCATGGCATCTGTATCTCCATTATATCCTAAATAGTTCGTGGGATTATAGTTTACTATACCCGTATTAGCCCAAGAGGTATATTTGACTAAAAAAGTATATGTCCCTGCACTTAAAGATACTGCCTTTAAAAAAGTTGTAGGATGTGGTAAATTGATCAAGGAACCGCCATCCCCACAAGAAGCATAAGCTGAAGAAATTTTTGTCCCATTTTGAAATAAAGAGAACACCCCTTGACCAGCACCTGATCCACTTGATGTTATCATATATCCATTTATAGTAAACATTAGTGTTTGTGTTTTTCCAGCAGGAACCGTAATGGTTAAAGTCATTCCTGGAACATCAGCTGTAGATCCAGCACCTATAGAAGCAGATGTAGTTCCTTGAACATAGTACTGCCCAACAATACTTCCCATAAACGTTGGTAACGGTTGCCAATTTGCTTTTCCATTTGCATCAGAGGTTAAGACCTTTCCCAATCCTTGAGAACCATCTACTAATTTAAAATCTCCAAGAACATCCAACTTTGTGCTAGGTGTATTTGTTCCAATACCTACATTGCCCATTTGATAAATATTGCTTGTATTCGAAATAGCTCCCTTATTCGTAGATGCGTCATACCAAGGCTCGCTTGAGGCGGAAATTGTATTTTTATTAATTTTTTTTACAACACCCGAATCATTGACTACCAACAAACTATCTGTTACTGAACCCGCTCTTAATCCTTCCATTCTCACTGGATCATTTACCGCTTTGATATGCAAAACATTTGTAGGAGACAGCGTCCCTAGCCCCATCTTTCCGGAATCTTTAGTAATGGTTGCTTTAAAATTATTTATGGCCTCTGCTTCAAAATTTGAATTGGGAGAAATACTTGTAGAATTTTGCCCTATTTTTAATTGAGCGTAGATTGAACCAAAACAAGTAAGAAGTAAAATAAAAATAATTCTTTTTTTCATTATATTAGATTTAAATATAATGTTTTATATCAAAAATTATGCCATTTAAAAAAATAAACAAATAATTATGCCTGAATTGCAATTATTTAATACCGAAAAGCATTTTTAGTGCAAAGTAATAAAAAAAGGAGCCTATATCGCTATAGACTCCTTCTTATTGTGTTTATACCGTTCATACAATCAATATAGTCCAATTTTAATTGTACTATTTGCTTGTTATTACGGCATTTACAACTCTAAACTTACAAAATAGTTTGGACTATTTTATAAGTAAGATTGGTATAAATTAAAAACTTTGATTATTCTTCAATATTAAACAAAAAAGGGAGAAGCGCAACACTCCTCCCTTTTTTTAGAAAATTTTAACTTAATGATTAGTCTCTCATGATTTGTATAAAGCCATTTTTGATTTCTCCAAAATTATCTTTTAACTCAATCAAGTAATAATATACTCCATCTGGGAGGTTATCATTGTCGTAATGTGTACCTGCCCAATCGTTTTGATATGCACCTACACTTCTCCATACCACATTACCCCAACGGTTGTATATAATCAATTTGGCGCCAGGATATTTTTTCAAATAAGAATCTGGAATCACAAATTTATCATTTTTACCATCCCCATTTGGTGTGATATAGTTAGGGAAAATACCCGATGAACAATCATCCGTGTCTAAATAATCTGGAATGCCGTCCTTGTCGCAATCACTAAATTCTCCTTCTCCTAGATCGGTATTTCCATCACCATCGCTATCTACATCTCTATAATCTGGAATACCATCGCCGTCGGTATCTCTTGGTTTAGAACCATTAGAACCTTTTTCAACACTATCGAGGATACCATCGTTATCACTATCCAAATCATAAGGATCAGAATAACCTAAGGCATCGGTATTAGGAGGTGTATTGCCACTTGTAGCCGAAGAAGGAATACCTTTTGAATTAGAAACACCATCTGCTTTTCCATCGCCGTCTACATCTTTTCCATTAGATTCAACAACATCTGGAATACTATCGTTGTCGCTATCCAAGTCCATGTAGTTTGGAATACCATCCCCATCAATATCGCACAATGCTACTGAAGGTACACATACGTTATTTTCATAAGCGTCTAATATTCCATCATTGTCACTGTCCAAGTCTAGATGATTTGGAATACCATCGCCATCCGTATCTTGTGGAGTAGTACCATTTCCTTTTTCTACTGAATCTGGAATACCATCGCCGTCACTATCTGTATCAAGATAATCTGGCTTACCATCCCCGTCTGTATCTACTGGTGTGTTGCCACTTCCTTTTTCAACACTATCTGGAATGCCATCACCATCTGAATCTAAATCATAAGGATTTGTTTTACCATCTCCATCCGTATCTGAAGGGGTCAATCCTGCTCCCGCAGAGCTTGGAACACCTTTTGAATCTACAGGACCGTCTGCTTTTCCATCATTATTGGCATCGGTTCCATTAGCTTCAGTTACATCTTTTATACCATCACCATCGCTATCGAGGTCTAAGTAATTAGGAATACCATCACCATCTGTATCGCACAATGCTACTGAAGGTACACATACGTTATTTTCATAAGCGTCTAATATTCCGTCATTATCTGAATCTAAATCTTGGTAATCTGGAATGCCATCACCATCTGTATCTTTTGGTG
>JBIILY010000301.1:0-2645 GCA_044338225.1 Chitinophagales bacterium | reverse complement strand
TTTTTGAAGGCGGTAACTTTAAGTGCAGGCACATATACTTTTTTAGTCAAATATACCTCTTGGGCTAATACGGGTATAGTAAACTATAATCCCACGAACTATTTAGGATATAATGGAGATACAGATGCCATGCTTACAAGAATGCAAGTATTAGTTTACAATAATTAATTTAAAAAACAATAAAATGAAATATCTATTTATCATCGCATCATTTATAGCAGTAAATGAAATGTCTTCTCAATTAAAGGTAGGTGCAAATCCAAAGCAAGTTGGAAACAATAATTTTTTTGAAGTGGAATCACTTGTAGGAAGTAAAGTGGTCATAACCAAAGATTCTGCCAAAATGGGATTGGGAGTTCTCAGTCCTACAAATCTTTTACACTTAAATGCCTCACAAAATCCATTACGAATCGAAGGCTTGTCAAAAGGCGATTCTACCGAAGGTGTTCTAACCGTAAATGATTCGGGAGTTGTTCGCAAAGTAAGTTCTCTTAACTTGGGCGCAGCCTATGAGCCTTGGTTTAATATAGCTACCAATAGAGGCGCTACGCTCAATACACAAAATATTTATCAAATGGGCCGAGTAGGTATAGGGAATTCAAGCCCTTCATCTCCATTAGTTGTTCAAGGAGTTACGGGCAATGGCGTACTTAAATTGATAGCGCCTTCTGTAGCCGCAGGAGACAATTGGTGGATGGGATTTGGACATGGAACTACATCCACTGATGCCAATGATCGCGCTCGAATAGGTGTGGATATTTTAGGAGGAGGTTCAGGTCGTTTGTTTTTTACAACGGGTGCTACAGGATCTCAAACAAGAGCGATGTTTATAGATGAAAATCAACGAGTAGGAATTGGCACGAATAGTCCCTCAAATAAGCTACATGTGGTAGGAAATGCCTTGTTTACGCCGCGTTCAAGTAATGATGGACTAGGAGGAGAGCCCG
Source organism: Chitinophagales bacterium (assembly GCA_044338225.1). Classification (GTDB taxonomy): domain Bacteria; phylum Bacteroidota; class Bacteroidia; order Chitinophagales; family JADJOU01; genus CHPMRC01. Next base: position 1,698 of record JBIILY010000301.1, on the reverse strand, counting down.
TTTCTGTTGAAATTTATGGAAAATCACCGAGTGGCACCGCCACACAAGTTGGAGGGATTAAGATGGGATGGTATAATGCTACGGGAGGTATTGAAGTATTAAGGGGTGGAGGCGCTTATGGAGTAGGCCTAGCCTTTAATGTATCGCCAGATATTAGTGGAGGAACCACTTTTGAAGCCATGCGAATTATGTTAAACGGAAATGTGGGAATAGCAAAGACGGCACCAACCGAAAAATTGGATGTAACGGGAAATATTAGGTTTTCTGGCGTTTTATTGCCCAATAATATTGCAGGTACCGCAGGACAATTTTTAATGTCTTCGGGTTCAAGTGTATCTCCAGTTTGGACGTCGCTTACCGCAGCAAATACCCCAAATATTTATTCTACAGATGGTACACTTGCCGGAAACAGAGTAGTAACACAAGCAGCAAATAATTTAACCTTTTCCAGTACTAGTGGTAATTTTATTTATAATCCAAGTACTTCGGGTAGAATGGGCGTTGGGACTTCGTCACCACAAGCCAAATTACATATTAATAGCGAATTGGCAGCAACCAATACGATAAACGCAGATGCATCGGTTTTAAGACTCTCTAGGCCGACAACGGTCAATGTTAACTGGGATAATATTGCACAATTCAATTTAGGGTCTTATGCAGCAGCTACCCCCAATGCCGAAACCAGATTGGATTTGGGTTTAAACAATTTAGAGAACACAGATTCCACATTTACCAAGGTAATGACATGGCAAGCTAATGGAAATGTAGGAGTAGGAACCACCGCTCCTGCATCAAAACTGGAAGTAAATGGAGCGGCTACAAATAATACATCTATAAGTACATCCAATGCGACTATTGATTTCTCTTTGAGCAATTTAGCAGCTACAACCAATACGGCTACTTCTATAACGTTGTCAAACATTAAAAATGGAGGTGCTTATACATTAGCATTTACCAGTACAGCCGCGTCTGGGGTAGTTACTTTTACGGCCTCAGGATTTACATTTGTTTATATCGGCACAGTAGCTCGTACTGCAGGAAAAAAACATATTTATAATTTTGTAGTAATTGGTACAGAAGTATTTGTAACTATGGGCATTGAAAATTAATATAAAAAATATGAAAAAATTATTATTTATAATTTCAATAATAATCAGTCAAACCCAAATCATCAATGCACAAATGTTTGGTGGAATGATGATTATAAAAAAGCCTTATGTTATTGGAACCCTTGGGGCTATAAATTGTGCTGGAGCTACACGTAGTGGAAATTTAGTAAGCAATATGCTTTCTAATAATGTGAGTGTTCAAATTCCATATACCGGTGGCAATGGGGGTTCTTACAATGGACAAATAGTCAATTCTACTAGCATTACAGGACTTACGGCTACCCTTACAGCGGGTAATTTTGTAAATGGAAGTGGTACGGTTACCTACTCAATATCTGGGACACCCTCAGGCACCGGAACGGCCAATTTTGCAATAAATATAGGCGGATTAACTTGTACATTGTCCACTGCTGTTTCCGCTCCCCCAAGTTTTAATTGTACGGGAACTACCATAAGTCCAAACAACTGGACCTTAACGAATGGGTCTTCATATTCGGGTACTATTTCAATACCTTATACAGCCGTTGCGGCAACCGTTGGTGCGGTATTTCCAGCCGATACCATTCTAAGTAATGGGTTGATGTTTGTT
>JBIILY010000277.1:0-2659 GCA_044338225.1 Chitinophagales bacterium | reverse complement strand
GCAATGGTCTTGTTAAAAATATTGGTGATTTTGATGGTGATTTCCGTAGGTTTTTTCTATGTAGATACCGCTAATTGGAATCCATTTATGCCTAATAAAGTATATGGTGTTATGGCCAGTGTATCGGCTGTATTTTTTGCCTATATAGGTTTTGATGCCATTAGTACTACCGCTGAGGAATGTATCAATCCCAAACGAGATTTGCCACGAGGAATGATTTATTCGTTGATTATTTGCACCGTTTTATACATTTTATTGGCTTTGGTACTTACAGGCATGGTTTCATACAAATTTTTGGATGTGAAAGATCCTTTGGCTTTTGTGTTCAATCAAAGAGGATTGAATTGGATAGGCGGTGTCATTAGTGTGAGTGCTATTGTGGCCATGACCAGTGTTTTATTGGTTTTTCAAATGGGACAACCTCGAATTTGGCTAGCGATGAGCCGCGATGGATTGATGCCAAAACGATTTTCAAAAGTGCATTCAAAATATCAAACACCTAGCTTTTCTACTATTATTACAGGTGTGGTTGTTGGGGTGCCTATTTTGTTTTTGGATTATGATATCGTTATCGAATTTACGAGTATTTCTACCTTGTTTGCCTTTGTATTGGTAAGTGGTGGTGTGCTTTTATTGCCCGATGCTGTTAAAGAAAAAAACAAGTTTTCATTGCCAAAAATCAATTCAAGGTATATTCTTACCGCTATTTTTATTATGATTGTAGTTGGTTTGAATTATTATGAACCTAGTTATTTTTCAAATCTAGCTAATTATGCTCCTGCCGATAAAGCTTTTGAATGGTTTGGGACTACAATTTTCCATTATTCAGACGATAATGTACAAAAGGTATCCTTGCAGATTTTTTATCTAATTTTTACTTTTTTTGTTGGACTTTCTATTTGGAAAAATTTATCTTTAATTCCTGTTTTAGGAGTGTTGAGCTGTATGTATTTGCTTACGAGTATGAATATTCATAATTGGATATACTTTATGGTTTGGATGGTCATTGGATTGGTAGCTTATTTTAGCTACGGTATCAAAAAGAGTAAATTGAATCCAAAAAATCAAATTAATTAAAATTTAAAATAAAAGTAAATGTTTGAATTTCATTTAGATAAAACGCTTTATTTCAATATGCAAACCGAAAATGCGGAGGAATTTGTATTGCCATTTATCGAAGAAAAATTGAAAATAGATGCCTCGCTTACTGTCTTGGAAGTGGGGAGTGCTGAAGGCGGTGTTATCAAGGCTTTTGCCAAAAAAGGCTGCCAATGTGTGGGCGTAGAATTGAATGATTCTAGAGCCATTCAATCTAGAGAATTTCTAAAAGAATATATAGAAAAAGGGCAAATTCAAATCATTAATAAAAATATTTATGACCCTGAATTTGAGACTGAGTTTAACGAAAAATTTGATTTAATCATTCTCAAAGATGTGATTGAACATATTCCCGATCAGCAAAAAGTGATGTTTCAGTTTCGTAAGTTTTTGAAAACCAACGGTAAGATTTATTTTGGATTCCCACCCTTTCGAATGCCTTTTGGCGGTCATCAGCAAGTATGCCAGAGCAAAATTCTCTCTAAATTGCCTTATTTTCATTTGCTTCCCATGCCTCTTTACAAATTGATTTTGAAGGCTTTTGGTGAAAATATAGAGGAATTTGTAGAGATCAAAGAGACAGGTATTTCTATAGCTCGCTTTCATAAAATATGTAATAAAGCCAATTTTGAAATTGTGAATAAACTTCATTATTTAATCAATCCCATTTACAAATATAAATTTGGATTGGAACCTCGAAAGCAGTTTCCATTTATCGAAAAAATTCCATATTTCAAGGATTTTGTAACGACATGTGTATTTTATTTAGTAGAAAAAAAGGGTAGACGATGCTGAAAAAAACGATGGGTGAGATAGAGGAGACGCATTTGAAGGATTTGAATACATTGCATGAAAATCAAAGTGTTGTAGTGCTCGATAATGTGCGAAGTGCGCATAATGTAGGCTCTATTTTTAGAACCAGCGATTGTTTTGGTATCAAAAAGGTATTTTTGTGTGGCATAACGAGTCCCGTGGAGAATAGAGAAGTTCAAAAAACAGCCTTGGGAGCCGAATTGTCCGTCCCTTCTGAAAAAGTAGAGGAGACCATTTCTTGTATTGCCGCATTGGAAAATCAATACGAAATCATATCGATAGAACAAACCAAAAATAGCACCTATTTGAATGAATTTCAATGGGATGCTACTAAAAAGTATGCATTTGTATTTGGCAATGAAGTGGACGGTGTAGATGAGTCCATTATTAAAAAAAGCAAACACGTCATTGAAATCCCTCAAGTAGGTATCAAACATTCTTTGAATGTAGCCAACAGCGCTAGTATTGTCCTTTGGGATTATTTCAATTTTTTGAATGGAGGTTAAAGATTTAATTTCAACATAGGATTTAATAAAAAAATCAAAATCCTGCACTTTTTTAGGCTTTTTTGATTAAAATGTATTTACTTTGTGACCTTTCATTTTATAGAAAATCCTATTTATAGTTCATGGCGAAGAAAAAGCCTACCTTAGTATTCAATCCTTCTACGCTTACATTTGAGCAGAAAAAAATATCTTGGCAGTCAAGATTGCTATTTGGATTGATGATAGCGAGCGGTGTGGCGGTT
>JBIILY010000276.1:0-2660 GCA_044338225.1 Chitinophagales bacterium | reverse complement strand
AAACGTTTAATAAAAATAATCTACGTTCACTCAAAATAAAGGATAAATTTTTGGGATTGTCGCATCTTTGTATCAGATTTTAATTTAAACCTAAATTACGCATTAGATTATTACGAAGTAATAAAATAAGGCATTAGTTGGGTTTAAACCCGCAAACGGATTGTTTTAATTAATTTGAAATTAATCGAACTACAAGACGTTATGCGATTAATCATTTTTTAATGATTAATTTGGGTTAAAGAAAATATAATGCTGAAATTTATATTTAATACAAATTTCAGTTTTTTATAACGATAGGAAAACAACACATTTTTGAGCCCCGTTTTTAAAAAGCGCTTTGAAAGATATTTCAGAGCGCTTTTTTGCGTTTATAGAATATTTTGATGCAATATTCATCGTTAAACTTTCAAAAAAATCTTATATTTGCCAAATATGACGCAATCCTTTTCTTTTTTATCTCAACTTAAAACAAAAGGCTTTATGCCTATTTTAGGGGGTATTTTTCTTAGTTTTTTTGCAAAAGGGCATGCGGTATTGAGTCTTTCTGTATTGGCATTGGTATTGTTTTCTTTCTTATTTATTTCAAAAAATAAAGAAATGACCAAGCGCGATTTTATCTATCTAGGACTTATGCTATTTTATGTATATATTGTTTTTTCGGGTGTTTGGAGTCAAGATACCTTTTATTTTTTCCAAAAAATGAATCTTAAAAGTGCGCTCATTGCGGTAGCGTTTAGCTTTTTTTGGATTCCCAATATTTCTATCAAACACTTGGAAAAAATTGCTCAATTTATTTTGTGCATTTTTATCGTTTCAACTTTTTTTGTTGGATATATGTATCTTCAAAATCATATTATTTTTTCTCAAAATATTATGAAAGGACAGGCCTTGTGGGTACCCATCCGAAGTCATATTCGGTATGGATTATTGCTCAATTTTTGTTTTTTGCTTTCCTTGTTTTTTAGCTATTATTATCATACTTCCCATCTCCAAAAAAGCAAAATCTATGCCGCATTGGCCATTTATTTTTTGTTGTTTATTCACTTTCTCAGTGTCCGCAGTGCCATATTATCGCTTTATGTTTCATTGCTTTGTTTTGGTGTGTTTTGGATATTAAAGACCCGTAAATATATACAAGGAACATTTGTCGCACTAGGGCTTGTGCTTATTTTTTATTCTATGGTATTAACAATTCCTACGCTTAGTAAAAAAGTAGGCTATATGCGCTGGGATATTCAAGAATTTCTCGCCAATCCAGCCCATCAATATTCCGACGGCAGTCGTTGGCATTCGATTCAAATAGGACAGCAAATTTTCAAACAACATGTTCTTCTGGGAGTAGGTGAAGGCGATATGAAACAAGCCATCTCATCATATACAGGTATAGAAAAAGGAGAAGAAACGATGTTGCCTCACAATGAATTTGTCTACATCATGGCGGCAAATGGCATCGTTGGGCTATGTTTGTTTCTCATGGTTTTGTTCTATTCGATTTGGTATGCTTGGTTAAATAAATTATGGCTTCCATTTGCATATACCGCTTCTATGGTAGCCGCTTTTATGGTGGAGCCAATGTTGGAGACCCAATTGGGCGTTTTGGTTTTTGTATTGCCATTTTGTTTGTTTTATAAAATCGATTATCATTCATGACAATAGCCACAGTGATTATTACATTCAACGAAGCTCAGAATATTTCAAGAAGTATCGAAAGTGTCTTGCCTTTTTCGGATGAAATCATAGTTGTAGACAGTTTTTCGGATGATAATACGATTGAAATTGCTTCAAAATTTCCCAACGTAAAAGTATTTAAGCGTGTGTTTGACAATTATATTTTGCAAAAAAACTATGCCAATAGCCTCGCTTCTAGCAATTTTATCTTTAGTTTGGATGCCGACGAATGGGCTTCTGATGAATTACAAGCGTATTTTGTGAAAGAAAAACAGGCGCTTCCACTCGTTGCGTCTTTTCCTAGAATCAATAAAATTGGGGAGAAATCTATTATGCATGGCACTTGGTATCCCGATAGAAAAGAGCGATTGTGGCAAAAAAATCATGCGCAATGGGCGGGAACCGTTCCGCACGAGCATTTGGAATATGATAAAAGTATCTCAGTGTCAAAACTTCCTTTTCCTATCATACATCAGGCATACAAATCCACGGCTGCCTTGCGATCCAAATCTCAAAAATATGCAAAATTAGCTTCACAAGGATTGTCAAAAAAATCTTGGATATCAATTTGCGTTTCGTTGCTGTTCAGCCCAATGATTAAATTTTTCAAAGGATTTTTTATTAAAAAGGGCTTTTTGAATGGAAAAATAGGTTTTTTAATTGAAATGACTATTTTTGCGGAGACTTTTACCAAATATTTTCAAGCAGCCAAAATTAAATTAGGTATTAAAACACATTCATGACAGTTCAATCTTCTTCTTTTTTCAAGCGTATGCTTCGTTTTATAGGTAAAACCATCAAGTGGTTTTTTATCATCAGCGTGGTATCGGTTGTAGTTTTCAAATGGCTTCCCTTGCCTATAACTCCCTTGATGCTATGGAGTCTTCCAAAACAAATGCTCAATTCCGAACGTAAATTAAGACTCAAAAAAGATTGGGAAAGTATCGAAAATATTTCGCCCAACTTACAATTGGCGGTAGTATGCTCGGAAG